>CAYQBW010000434.1:0-3454 GCA_964415725.1 uncultured Planctomycetia bacterium | reverse complement strand
CCTGGGGAAACCAGAAGGCCCCGAGGAGGAAGGGGAGGAAGGTGAGAAGGGCGATCTCCCATCTTCCGAAAGTCAGGCCGAACCGGGCGGCCAAGGTGAGCTTTCCCGTCCGCCGGTCCTCCTGGTAGTCGCGGAGGTTGTTCACGGCCAAAAGCGCCGTGGCGAGAAGGCCCACCTGGGCCCCCGCCAGGAGGGCGGAGGAGGCGATCCGGCCGGTCTCCAGGTAGTAGACGCCTCCTGTTGCGGCCAGCCCGAAGAAGAGAAAGACGAAGATCTCCCCCAGGCCCTTGTAGGCGAGCGGCAGGGGCCCTCCGGTGTAGGCGTATCCCAGAAGCAGGGAGACCAGGCCCAAGGCCAGGATGGGAAGGCCTCCCCGGATCACCAGGGGAATCCCGAAAAGGAGAGCCAATCCCATGGAGAGGA
The DNA here is from genome assembly GCA_964415725.1 of uncultured Planctomycetia bacterium. GTDB lineage: Bacteria > Planctomycetota > UBA1135 > UBA1135 > JALUZX01 > JALUZX01. Next base: position 3,031 of record CAYQBW010000434.1, on the reverse strand, counting down.
AACCGGCCCGCATGACCCGTCCCGGCGGAATGAGCCCCGTCTGGGTCACCCGGACGGGCCCCAGGCGCTCGCCCGTGTCGGCGCCTTTCTCGTAGTCCAGGGCGTCGTTGAAGAAGTTGGTAGCGACCTGGATGGCCCCTGCCCCCAGCAGGGCGAAGAGGGCGGGCCAGAGGGTGAAGGATCCCTCTCCCGCCGCGGCGGCGGCCCCGGCGATTACGGGCGCCGCGGCGGCGGAGAGGGTCTTGGGCCGGGCCGCCAGGATCCAGGGCTTCCAGTTCACGGCAGGCGGGGGAACTTGGAGAAATCGGGGGGGCGTTTTTGGTTGAAGGCGTTTCGGCCTTCCTGGGCCTCCTCCGACATGTAGAAGAGCAGGGTGGCGTTGCCCGCCAGCTCCTGGAGGCCGAGCTGGCCGTCGCAGTCGGCGTTCAGGGCCGACTTCAGGCACCGGAGGGCCAGGGGGGAGTGCTTCAGGATCTCCCGGCACCATTGGATCGTCTCCTCCTCCAGGCGCTCCAGGGGCACCACGGTGTTCACCAGGCCCATCTGGAGGGCCTCCTGGGCCGAATACTGCCGGCAGAGAAACCAGATCTCCCGGGCCTTCTTCTGGCCCACCACCCGGGCCAGGTAGGAGCTTCCCAGCCCTCCGTCGAAGGAGCCCACCTTGGGGCCCGTCTGGCCGAAGCGGGCGTTGTCGGCGGCGATGGTGAGATCGCACACCAGGTGGAGCACGTGCCCCCCGCCGATGGCGTAGCCCGCCACCATGGCGATCACCGGCTTGGGCAGGGAGCGGATCTGGCGCTGGAGGTCCAGCACGTTGAGCCGGGGGATCTCGTCGTCTCCCACGTAGCCCGCGTCCCCCCGGATCTTCTGGTCCCCGCCGGAGCAGAAGGCCTTGTCCCCCGCTCCGGTGAGGATCACCACGCCGATCTTCCCGTCGTCCCGGGCGTCGGCGAAAGCGGCCTGCATCTCCCGGACCGTGCGGGGCCGGAAGGCGTTGCGCACCTCGGGACGGTTGATGGTGATCTTGGCGATCCCCTCGCCGGACTTCTCGTAGATCACGTCCTGGAATCCCTCCGAGAGCGGATCCCTTCGCCAATATCCTTCTTTCATCGTCGATCCACCTTTGTCATGGCCTTCCGGAACAGTGGGCCTTCCCGGCAGTTTTTCTCCCTTACCGGGCAGGACCTCCGTGTCCCCTCTTTGGAGATGGAGAAGAACGATTCCGGAAGAAAACAAGGGACCATAGAGCCCGGCGAATGTCCAGGCTGCGCCCGCGGGGGTTGACCGATCCGGAGCGGAGGGGTTTTCTGGAACTACCTTGGACGGGTCCGGCAAGAGCCACTTCGCGGGAAATGCGATGCATGCCGTCCCGAGAGGGCGCGCCCGGAGAAGGAAGGAAATGAAACGGAGAGAAGGGATTTTCGTTTTTGGGATTCTCCTCTTGGGCGTTTTCGCCGCCATCTTTCTTTTTGCCCGGCCCCAGGGGGGATTCCCTGCCATGCAAAGTCCCCGGGGGACTGCAATAAACCCGGGGAAGACAGGGGAAGCCCTCCAAACGGAAGAGACCGGCGGCAAAACTCCCCGAAAAAAGCTGAGGCCCCGCCGGGGAAAAAGCACGGTCTTCTCGGCTGCCGACGCCTGCCCCGATCTTTCCGAGGATCCTCTCTACTCCAGGCTCCCGAAGGAGAAGCAGTGGACCATCCGGGTTCTTTCCAGGAAAACCGGGCGTCCCGTTCCGGGAGTTCTGGTCGGATGGTGCCCCAAGGGTTGGATTGGGGTACCCAGGGAGATTCTCATGGAAATGGACCAAATGGGGATGAAGGAGTGGGTCCTGAAACACGGGTTCACGGAACCGACGGACTCCAAGGGGATAATTCGGATCCCCGCCTATCCAAGGGGAGCCTTCGTGGCGGCGGAAAAAGGAAATGAAGTAGGGCTCCTGAACATCTCGGGCAACTGGAGGTTCCCCAAGGACCGTTATACCCTATGGATGAATTCACTTTCTTCCTTCGAGATCCAGGTTCTAAAGAAAAACGGAGAGCCCATCAGCGGGGCCCGTGTCTGCGTCTACCCGTTTCTTTCCCACCAAAAGCCGATATGGGCCGGTTCCACGAAGGGGAAAAACGGGACCGTCCGGCCGAGGATTCCCGGCGACTATTTGAAATACACGAGCAAATTCGAAGTGTACTTCGCCTTTCCTTTTCCTCCCATCGGGGGAAAGATCGTGGACCTGAAAAAGCCCGGGGCGGGCCCTGTCCGGCTTGTCTTTCCTCCTTCCGGCTCCCTGGAGATCCTGTTGAAAGGAGAGGACGGGAGGGCCTGGAAGAAGGCTGTCTTCGCAAGGATTTCCGTCGGCAAGGCCCAAGCGGAAGACCCCAGGTCCTGGAGGAGAGCCGCGGCAATCGAGAAGATCGAAGGAGGGCGGATCTTCTTCCCTCATGTCGGCCTGGGAAGCCGGGTGGAAGTCTTTCTCCTTGGGTGGGATGGAAAAGGGCACAAGGACTACTGGGCCTGGAAAAGGAGCGACGGGCCCCGGGTCCCGGGAGAAAAGAAGACCATCGAGGTGGTGGTAAGAACTGCGATCTGGCGGTGGGGCCGGGCGAGGGCCAGGGCGTTGGACCCCGATGGAAAACCTTTGAGGGAGCAGGTCCTTTACCTGGAAAGTGAAGGGATCTTCAAAGGAGCCTATGAATTCCTGTGGTTGAAAACAATCCTGACGAATAATAAAGGCATTTTTTTCCTTCCGCTTCGCAAGTGGAAGGACAGCTATAGGATTACGGCATGGAGGAGAACCGGACCGGCCGGGACGCCCCAGGGCCTCCAGGCCTTCTTGAGTCTTCCTCCGGGAGGGAAAGGGAAGGATGTCTTTCTCGGGGATGTTTTCTTCCGGAAGCCGCCTGTCCTGGCGCAAGGGAGGGTGGTGGATCGAAAAGGAAGGGGAGTCTCAGGGTGCAAGGTGGTCCTGGAGGAGGTAAGCCCTCCCGCCGGGAAGAGGGGGAGGGATTTCTTCCACGGGGTGACCGGGGAGGAC
>CAYQBW010000433.1:0-3463 GCA_964415725.1 uncultured Planctomycetia bacterium | reverse complement strand
CGCGGGACGACCGTCGGGACGGCGCTTCGCGCCGTCCCTCGGGCGTCCCCTACATGGTTATGCTCTCGACCAGGTTTTTCATGAGCATGGCCGTGGTGACGGGGCCTACGCCTCCTGGAACGGGGGTGATGGCCGAGGCGACTTCCTTGACGGAATCGAAATCCACGTCCCCTGTGAGCCTGTAACCCCGGGGATTGGAGGGATCGGGTACGGCGTTGGTGCCGACGTCCACCACGACCGCCCCGGGCCGGATCATCCCGGCTGTCACAAAACCCGGCACGCCCACGGCCGCCACCACCAGGTCCGCCCGCCTGGTATGCTCTTCGATGTTTTCCGTGGAGCTGTGGCAGAGGGTCACCGTGGCGTCCGCCCAGGGGTCCTTCTGCATGAGGAGGGCCGCCAGGGGCTTGCCCACGGTGACGCTCCGCCCGAGGACCACGGCGTGTTTTCCCCTGAGTTGGATTCCGCTCCTCCGCAGGATCTCCAGGACGCCTGCCGGGGTGCAGGGCACGTGGCCGGCGCCCGCGCCGCGCACCATGAGTTTTCCCAGGTTCCCGAAGTGGGCGCCGTCCACGTCCTTGGCCGGATCCAAGGCCTGGAGCAGGGCCTCGTCCCCCAGGGGAGGCGGCAAGGGACGCTTCACGATGATTCCATGGACCGACGGATCTCCGTTCAGGCGGCGGATCAACTGGAAGGCCTTTTTCTTTTCCAGGGGCTCCTCCATCTCCAGGACCCGGACCCGGACTCCGCAGCGTTCCCCGGCCTTGAGGATCATTCTCCCGTATGCCCGGGAGGGATTGGTGGGCCGGACCAGGACCAGGACCAGGCCCGGAACGACGCCCCGCCGGGCCCATTCCGCAGCCCGGATCTTCACGTCAGCCTCGATGGCCCGGGCGATGGGCTTTCCCTCCAGGATCCGGGCGGTCAACTCTTCTCTCCCTCCTCCTCCCTTTCTTCCCTGCGGATAGCCTCCTTGGCCTCGTTCCAGGCCTGGTCCAGCTCTTGGAAGGAGGCTTCCCGGATGGGCTTTCCCAGGTCTTTCTCCATGCGCCGGAACCTCTGGTCGAAGCGATCCAGGGTGGCCCGGAGGGCCATCTCCGGGTTGACCCCGAGAAGCCGGCCGGCGTTGGCCACGGCGAAAAGAAGGTCCCCGATCTCCTGGAAGAGCCTCTCCGAGCCTTTTTTTTCGCCTTTGCGCAATTCCTCTTCCACCTCGGCCGTCTCCTCCCGGATCTTGTCCATGGAGGAGCGCGCGTCGGGCCAGTCGAAGCCCAGGCGGGAGGCCTTCTCCCCCATCCGGAGGGCCCGGAGAAGGGCGGGCATGGACCTGGGCACCCCCGAGAAGGCCGACTGGTCGCCTTCGGGCCTTTGGGCCTTTTCTTCCTTCTTGATTTCCTCCCACCGCTCCAGGACCTCCCCGGCCCCGCTCACCTGGGCGTCCCCGAAGACGTGGGGGTGGCGGCGGACCAGCTTGTCGGCGATGCCCCGGGCGGCCTCCTCCAGGTCGAACTTGCCCTCGTCGGCGGCGACCTGGCAGATCATGAGGGTCACCATCATGAGGTCCCCCACCTCCTCGCGGATCTTCTCCAGGTCGTTCTTCTCCAGGGCTTCCACCAGCTCCCAGCCCTCTTCCAGGATGTAGGGGGCCAGGCTCTGGAGGGTCTGTTTCCGGTCCCAGGGGCAGCCCCCCGGGGCCCGGAGGCGCCGGACGATCTCGACGAGGCGCAAAAGCTGGGGATGTTCGCTGGTCACCATGGCTGTCCTGTGGGGGAAGAAAGCCCCAAGGGTCGCGCTCCCTCCCTCCCGGCGCAATAATCTCCTCCCTGAAAGGAAGGAAAAGGTCCCCATGAAACGCCGCGCCCGGAAAAAGATGGCCCAGAAGGCCGGCCTCTCCCTGGAAGAGGCGGAGCTGGTGGAACTCCTGGAGGAGGTGATCGAGCGCTTCCGCATGCTCGAGGTCCTGGCCTTCGCCAACAACTACCTGATCTCCCAGAGGACCTCCATTCCGGGGGAAGAGCGGGAGAAGATCTTCCGGGCCGCCCTCCGGGCCGTGGAGCCCGAGTCCCCCGTGGAGGTCTGGAAGGAGAGGCTCGGCCGCCTCAAGGGAGAGATCCTGGAGAAGAAGCGGGCCATCCGGCGGGAGAGAAAGAAGGAGGCCCGGGGCAAGGCGGGGCCCCTGCCGGAAGAGACTGGGGGAGACGAGGGGGCGTGAAGGTCCTGCACCTGTTGGCGTCCTGGAAGTGGACTGGGCCGGCCGAGCCCGCCCTGGAGGGGGCGGCCCTCCTCTCCCGGGAGCCGGGCCTCCAGGTCCAGGCGGGGCTTTCCTCCCTCCAGGGGAGGGACCAGGAGAACCAGGTGAAAAAGGAGGCCCGCCGGCTCGGCCTGGAGACCCTGGAAGGACTGAAGCTCCCCAGGCACTTGAACCTGGCCCTCCTTCCCGGGGACGTCCGGCGCCTGGCGGGGATCTTGCGGGAAGGCGGATTCGACCTCGTCCATTGCCACACCCTGGTGGACCACTTCACGGCCGCCCTGGCCAGGCTCGCGGCGGGGGTCCGTGTTCCCCTGGTGCGCACCTGGTACGACCCGCAGGGCCCGGCCCTCTCCTTCCGGGAGGCCTGGCTCCTGCGATCGGGCCTGGAGGGAGCGATCCTTCCCCGGCCGGGGCCGGCCCACGAGCTGGCGCGCAGGACGAAGGGCCGGGTGAAGACGGAGGTTCTGCTCCCCCCGGTGGACCTGGAGGGCCTCGATCCCTCCCTTCCTGATATGCGAAAAGAGTATTGCTGCGAGGAGGAGGATTTCGTTTTCGGCGTCGTGGCCAGGATGCAGGCCCACCGCAGGTGGGACCTGCTTCTCGCCGCCTTCCGGAGGGCTCTCTGGAAGGCGCCTTTCCTCAAGCTCATCGTGCTGGGAAGGGGGCCGGACTGGGAGAGGCTGGTCTTCTCTCCCGCCCGGGAGATCGGCGTGGAGGAAAGGCTGGTCCTGGCGGGATACAGGAGGGGGACCGAGTACGCCGCCACCCTCCGGACCTTCGACGCCCTGGTCTTCCTGGTTCCCGGGAGCGACGGGACCTGCCGGGCCGCCCGCCAGGCCCAGGCGGCGGGGACGCCGCTCATCGCTTCGCGGCGGGGGATCCTGCCGGACCTGGTGGAACCGGGGGTGGACGGCCTCCTGGTGGAGGAGAAAGAAGAGGAACTGGCCCGGGCCATGGTCGAGTTTGCCCTGGACCGGGAAAGGGCCCGGGCCATGGGCGCGGCGGCCCGGCGGCGGGCCGAGAGGGAGTATTCGGGGAAGGTCTTCGTCCGGAAGACCTTGGACCTCTACGGGAAGGTCCTGGAAGGGGGCGGGTCGTGCGCTGGGTGACCCTGGGGGAGGCGGACCCCGGGGAGGAGCCACTCCTGGAGGAGGTCCGGCGGGCCTTCGAGGAGGGACCCCTTCCCGGGGTCCGCCTCCCCCAGGGTCACCC
>CAYQBW010000432.1:0-3464 GCA_964415725.1 uncultured Planctomycetia bacterium | reverse complement strand
ATTCCGCCGCCCTCGTCCTCTCCCCCACAACCTTCCTCCCAACCTACGTCACCCGGAGAAAATCCATCTACCTGGCATGGTGAAAACGTCCGAGCTTCTCCCTTCCCCTGGAAACTTCGCCTATTCCTCCCGGGGCGGGAGGCGGCGGTACCAGGTGAAGTAGAGGGCCCCGGCCAGGGCGAGGACGGCGGCGAGGGAGAGCCAGGCGCCTTTCTTGTTCCCAAGCACCAGGTGGAAGGGCACGAGGCAGAGGGCGATCTGGAAGGCGGCGGAGAGGATTCCGCTGGCGGCGTCCCAAAGGGGCGTCCTGTCGCCTTCGGGGACCAGGCCCAGCCGCTGAGCTTCTTTTCGCTCCTTCCTCCAGAAGCCGAAGGGCCGGACGCTTCCGTAGAAGGCCGCCCGGGCCTCCATGGGGGTGGGCTCGGTGAGGAGCGCGGCGGCGACCGAGAAGAGGAGGGAGAGGACCACCAGGAAGGGCAGGGTCTGCCACTGGGGCGGATAGGAGGGAATTACGGCTCGGAGGATCACGTCGGCCAGGCAGGCGGCGCCTGTGAGAATCACCCCCCAGGTAAACCCTTGCGGGTTGAACCTCCCCCAGTGCCAGCGGAGCATGCTCGGGACCAGGATGGCCGTCACCACCGAGAAGATCATGGCCTCCCAGATCTGGTTCACGTTGTGGAAGGTGAGGCTCAAGAAGGCCGCCGCCCCCAGGGCGACCAGGGAAAAGACCTGCCCCAGCCGGACGAGTCCTTTCTGGGACATGCCCTTGGCTAGGTACCGGCCGATGAAGTCGTTCACCGCCACCGAACTCGTCACGTTGATCATGGCGTCGAAGGTGGACATGAAGGCGGCGAGAAGAATGGCCAGAAGGACCCCCCGGAGCCCGGAGGGAAGTTCGGCGATCACCCTCGGCATGATCAGCTCGCTGTCGAAGGCCCCTTCCTTCCCGAACCAGGCGAGCCCGAAGGCAAGGAGCGAGGCCGCCATGAGCCAGCGGAAGGTATACCCCACGGTCCAGACCCCGCCGGCCAAGGCCGCGTCTCTCGGGCTTTTCGCCGAGAGGAAGAACTGGAAGTCCCAGACGTTGGGCCCCGCCAGGACCCGGGCCACGAGCCAGACCGCGCCGCCCACCAGAAGGGGGCCCAGGTGCTCGAACTGGGCGTAGTAGGCGGTCTTGGGGGTGAACTTGGGGATCACGTCCTTCAAGGGAAGGGACCACCGGGGATCCAGGCTCCACCACCAGTCGGGCCGGGTCGTCGTCCAGGTTTCCGGCCCGGCGTGTTTCATGGCCAACCCCGCCAGGATCACCGCCCCCACCACGATGAGCACCGTCTGGGCGATATCGGTGAAGATCACCCCGAAGAAGCCTCCCAGGGTGACGTAGACCCCCACCACCCCGAGGATGAGAAGCGTGCAGGTCTCCCGGTTCCAGGGAAGGTAGACAGGGGCGAACTTCCCGATCCCCACGGCGATGTAGGTGAGGTTGGCCAGCATGAGGACCAGGAGGAAGGCCGCCGCCGTGATCCTGGCCCCCTCTGTGGCCCTCCCCTCGCCGAAGCGGGTCACGTTCCACTCGGCGAAGGTCATGACCCCCGAGCGGCGGATCCACTTGGCCTGGAAGGCCATGTATCCCGCGATGATGAGCCAGCCCCAGAAGACGTGGGTCACCCAGACCCCCTGGAAGCCCAGGTAGAAGAGGAGGCCGATCATCCCCATGGTCCCGCCGATGTCGATGTAGCTCGAACACCCCGAGAGCCCGAGCATCCACCAGGGGATCCCCCGCCCGGCCAGGTAGTAGGCGTCCGTGTCCTTCGTGGCCCTTTTGCGGACCAGGAAGCCCATGGCCATCACCAGGGCGAAGTAGAGCCCCACGATGGCCAGGTCGATCGAGGAAAGGACGTCCAATGCCAGCACTCCGCCTCCTCGGCTCAAAAGACTGCTTCGGGACAGAGGGTAAGGACTGAACCGCCCTGGGAGAAGGAAAAGAAAGGCCCGGGCCCGGTAGGGGGAAGTTCCACGGACTGCTTGACAGACGGGACAAAAGTCTTGTCCAGTTCGTGATTCGGTGGCTGCCTCGGAACTGGCCCCCCGACGTCACGAGTCCGGATCCCCGATTCGGCCTCGTTCCGGCGGGGGCTTCACAAAATTTCAAACTGGGGGAAGGACACGATTCTTTTGGGATTTTCGAAGGTCCGGGACTTTTCTCGTGACCGTCATTGATTCCAAAAGGCGGCAGCCTCCTTGTGGCAGGGAAAGAATTGGTGTGACCTCAGGTCTGAGTAAACGACCTAACCCCTGGGCTCGAAGCTTTTGTGCCGGGCCCCCGGCCTTTGGGATCCTCCTCGGCTTCCCCTCCCGGGGCGGGCCGGGCAAAATAGACTCTATGTGGCAAACATTTGACAACATCCAATGTTTGCCACAAGATTACAACCAAAATCCCTGGATGTCCGAGGAAAGCGCCCCGAGAGGAAAGCCTCATGGACGGACCCAAAACCCCAAAAAGGTCCCAAGTAGGGATCGATTTGATCCGCCTCCTTGCCGCGGAAGGAGATCGGATCTTCTCCACGGACCGCGCCCGGGAGTTGAGCCCTCAGGTGGGACTCAAGGAAACCTACCTCCTAGAGGCGCTCTACCACCTTCGCCGAACAGGGTGGATCGTATCCCTCCGGCGCGGTTTGTATGCGATCTCTCCCACGGTTCCCGGTATCCCACCTGCCCATGAATTCGAGATCGCCATGGTCTTGGTCGATCCGGCAGCCGTCTCTCACTGGTCGGCCCTGCATTACCACGGCCTGACTGAACAGCCCCCAAGGGAGGTCTTCGTTCTTACAACCTCACGGGCGTCGATTCCCCGCATGCGGGGATCAAAGGCAGGAAATTCAAAAAACGTCTACAAAATAGACAAGACCCCTTACCGATTCGTCCGTGTTAAACCCCTGCGCTTTTTCGGTGTCCAACAAGTTTGGATCGGCGAGGCCCGGATTTCCATCACTGATCCAGAAAGGACCTTGATCGACGCCCTGACCATGCCGCAGTATTGCGGCGATTTCGCCGAAGTCCTCCACGCATTCGAAGCGAGAGGGCCCTCTCTCGAATTGGACCGTATCATCCACTACGCCCTCCGAATGGGTCCTACCACCGCCAAACGCCTCGGATGGGTCCTGGAACACCAGGGTTTCGAGCCATCGAAGCTCGAAAAGCTTGCCGCGATCCCCATCAAGGGCTACAGGAAGCTCGACCCAACCGGCCCCAGAAAGGGTCCATGTCGCAGGCGATGGATGATCCAGGAGAATCTTCCCGGGAAGATCAAGACATGATGAAGACCCCAAACCTCCTTCCCGTCATCCACGAATGCTGCTAGCCATTGAAGGCAAGTCTTTTTGTATATAATTTGGAGGAAAGGCAAAGTTCAACCCCCAGCCGGGAACGGCGGGCTCGGGTGCCGGCTGGGGCCCGCCCCGCCT
>CAYQBW010000431.1:0-3468 GCA_964415725.1 uncultured Planctomycetia bacterium | reverse complement strand
CTCCTACACAGCATCCCGCCGGCCCTTCTCCCGCTTTCCCCCCTGGCCCCATTCCCTCCCAGCCTGTCCGGCTCACCCTTCCCTCTACGGGAAGCGTAGTGGTCCACGTGAAGGACGGAAGAGGGGATCCCCTCCGGAAAGGCGCCTTCGTCTCCCTGGATCCCGAGGCCTTGAAAAAGGCATTGAAGAAACTGAAAAGGAAAAAACCCTTCTGATCCGGAGTATCCAGGAGGGTCCTCCCGCAAACCAAGATCGGTCACGCTGGTAACAAGCCGTTCCCCGAAAGAAACAAACCGCTTTTTTTCAAAGGTTTCCGGCCAATCGGTGACAAAGGCACCCTTTTTGCTGATCCCACCGAAACCCTGAAACGGGGCCACGGAATAGAGGAGAATCCCTGGACAATGGGCAATGGAAAGAAAGCGGGGTTTCAAGATGCTTCGTAAATTCGGGAAGTCTTTCAATCTCTCGGTCTTCATCCTCTTCTCTCTCGCCCTCCTTTTTCTTTTTCCTTCCTCGTTTTTATCCTCTACCGCAACCTTATTCCCTGTCCCAAATCCCGGCCGACCCGGAACACCCCACACGCCCCCCCCCCTGCATCCAAAGGGATACACCCATGCATGCCTCATGCAAGAGAAGGCGGCTTCTTCACGTCTCCGGGAAAATCGCGGAAGTCCGGAAGAAACAATCGTTGACGTTTAGAGGGGTCCTTCTGGGCCCGGACGCAAAGGCCCTTGCGCGCGCCACCATGAGAGCAGGCTTGATCTCCCTGTCCGCCCCCCCGATAGACACTTGTTTCTTCCCCACCCCTTACTCTTCTTTCGGAAAGGCTTTTATTACGGGGGAAAATGGAGAGTTCTCACTTCATTTCCCCATGCCCGACCAACAAGGGGAACAGTTCCGGCTGAAACTCTTTTCTCCAGATACCCGCCTCTATGCAATCTACAAATTCCCAGGCGTGAGATTCCGGAAAGTCACAAACCTCGGGAAGGTCCTCCTCAGAGAGTCTCCCGTCCTCGTTTCCGCGCGCCTTCTCAAGGAGGACGGAAATCCACTTTCTTTCTTCAAGGTGAGCCTTTTAAGCCCGCCCTGGCGCTTCGCGATAGCACACTTTTTCAAAACCGTCAAAACGGATGCCAACGGGTGGTTCAAGGTCTATGGACTCCCCAAAGAGGGCCTTGAGTACCTTGGGGTTCAGATACCTCCCGAAACCGGGCTCTACCTCCGGTATGTAATACCTCCGGACTCGAAAAACCGCGAAAACCTGGTCCTGACGGTCCACAGGGCCCCAAGAATCCAAGGAAAAGTAATCATGCCCCAAGAGGTCGATCCGCGAGATTTCAGCGTTCGCCTATATTGGCATAGAACCCTCGCGGGTGAAATATCCAGATCCGCGAGGCTGAGCCGGGACGGAACCTTTGAAATCGACAAGATTCCGCCTAAGGATTACAGGTATTGGGTAGACTCCAGATGGACCCAGGAATTTCGCCCATATTACTACCAGAAAACAGAGTCGGTCAAGGTTCAAGGCGGCGGGAAAGCGACGCGCCTGGAAATCGATCTCCGGGGAAAGCTGAAGTTGTACCGGTTCTATATCACAAACAAGGCCGGAAGCGTGAAACAGGTGGAAGTCTTCCCCCAACACTCACCACCCCTTCATGTCTCCAAAAACCCGGGCAAACTGGACTTCCTTTTCCCCGATTCTTCAAAAACTTTTCTCTTCTGGACTTCCGGCTGCTTCGCCATTAAAGGCACATTCACACCTGGAGAGCATTTCCTTCGTTTCAACCGGGCCCCGAGAATAAAGGTCATTTTGACGGCACACATTCCCTCCAATCCTAAGACGCGCTATTTCTTGAAAATTGGCGCCAAAGACCCGATTTGGAATGATTTCTTTTCGTTCTTTGAATTGATGGGAGAAAAAATCTCCTTTTTCGACAAAAATGGAATTTTGATTCTCCATCCCCCGAAGGAAGGCACAGCCAGGTTGTATCTGGATAGGCGGACCCGACTTCCGGGAACAAATAGATGGTTCTTGGCCAGTAGATTCCTTCTTGGCGAATATTTTCTTCCTTCTCAAGGAACCAACCGGGTCCTCCGGATCCAGTTCCCACCCAAAACGGCCCTCTCCGCAAAATAAACGCCTCGATGAACTAGACCCCGGTCCGGCTCCATCATCTACCGCAACCCGGGATCCGATGGGCCAGCCGACGGCCGGTCCACCAGCCGGGGGAGAAGACGATCATTCATGGCGTGAATGATAATCATTCACACCCCGGATCGCGAGCCCTTCTCCCGCTTGCCCCCCTGCTCCCCCCGGGACAGGATGGGGCCGTCATGAGTGTTTCCAGCGATCCAGAACTCTTGCTCCGGGCCGGCCTGGAGAGGGCCCTCGGCAAGGAGATGGAAGTCCTCGGCAGGGCCCGGCGGAAGGACCTGCCCTCCCTCCGGGAGGTGCGGCTGCCCCCGGTGCCCGGGGAGGAGGCGGACATCCCCCGCCGGGCCGTGGTTGCGGCCGACGCGGGAAACCTGGAACTCCGGGTCCACCCCCTCCGGGTGGGCCTGGTCCGGACGGCCCTGGCCACGAGCCGGAAGAGCGCCCTTCTCCTGCAGGCCTTCCTCCCCCTTTCCCACCCTCTTCCCGACCTGGTCCGCTTTCTCCTGGACCAGCCCGGCGGAAAGGGGATCTCCCGGGCCCTGGAATCGGCGGGCCTGGACCCGACCCGGCCGGAGGCCTGGCTGAAAGGACTCCGCCCGCCGCCGGGGCGGGTGCTGGATTTCCTCAGGGAATTGCTGGAATGGCTCTCCCTCCTCCACGAGGCGAACCGGCTGGCCTCCACGCCCGGCCCGGCCCTGGTTTTGAGAGACGGGCTCCTTCGAAGCATCGTCCTCCCGGCGTCCCTCTTCTCCCCCATCCTGGAAGCCCTCCGGCGGGCCACGACCCGGGGCTCCCTCCTCCTGGCCGCCCTGGCCAAGCGGGCCCCGGGCGGTCCCGACCTCTCCCACTACCTCTCCCTGGCCCTTCCCTCCCTCGTAAAAGACGGCCCTCCCTTTCCCAGGGCCTTCGAGATCCCCTCCGCCTTGGAGGCGGCCTTCTCCCCGGCGAGCTTCGCCTCCCAGGCCGCAAAAAGGCGGGCCGGCCGGCTCTACCTTCTTCTTCTCTCCCCGCGCCACGCCGCCCGCCCGCTCGTGGCGGAGGTCCCTTCCTGGCAGGAGAACCAGGCCCCCCTGGTCCTGGCCCATCTCTGCCGCCGGGGCCGGGGGGGCTTCCCCGAGCCCGGGCATTTGCCCGAACTCCTCCGGGCCCACCGCAAAGCGGCGGTCTCCCCTTTCGAGAGGGAATACTTCTCCCGCCTTCTCCTGGAGAAAGTCCTCCGGCTCCGTCCCGGGCTCAGGGACGCCCTCCTCGCCGCCCACCTCACGGGCGGCGGGGTCCTGGCCCTCCCGGACGATTCCCAGGACCTGGGGGCC
>CAYQBW010000430.1:0-3468 GCA_964415725.1 uncultured Planctomycetia bacterium | reverse complement strand
CTTCTTCCTGGGCCTGGACATGGAACCGGGCCGGGAAGGGGCGTGCTGGTCCAACTCGGCGGGCCGGCCTGTCCTCTACCTTCCTCCCGAACCGGTGGCGGCCTTCGTGGTCCTCCACCTGGTGGCTCTTCCGGGGCTTCAGAGGCTTTGCGGCCGGGAGGGGCCGTTCCGCCTGGGTAGATCCCCTCTCCGGTTCAGCAAGGTCTGGCCCCGGGAGGAGACCCGGATCTACCCGGGAAGGCTCCGCGTGGAGGGCGGCGAGGCCGTGGTGGAGCACCTGGCCGAGGACAGGCCCGACCTGGCCGGGGTGGATTGTCTCTTCGAGGTGCCCGCCGGGGAGTGGATCCGCGACGGCGATCCCGTGCGGTGGGCGCCCGTGCGTGACCAGGCATGAAAGAGAGGAAGAGACTCCTCTTCCTCCTGGCTTGGGCCCTGCTCTCCGGGGTCCTGCTCTGGCTTCCCACTCCAGGGGGGGTGAGGCCCCTGGGGGGGCTTCTCGCCTTGGGCGCCCTGGCGCCGCTTTTTCTCCTGGTCCGCCCGGGAAACGGGCTTAGCGCCAAGGAGGCCTGGTGGAGCGCCTTCCTGGCGGGGACGGTTTATTACGCTCTCTCGGATATCTGGCTGATCCACCATTTCGCCGGGATCTTTCCCTTCAAGTCCATGGGGTCGGCGGGAGTGATGCTGATCGGCCTTTTCCTCTACAGGAGGCTCGCCTCCCGGGTCCCTTTGCCCTTGGCCGCCGGGCTGGGGTGGTCCGCCGGGGAGTGGTTGCGCGTGCGCTTTCCCGAGTTGCCCTATCCCCACCACCAGGTGGCCCACTCTCTCTACCTCCAGAGCTGGTTCGTGGGGAGCGCTTCCTACCTGGGCGAGGTGGGGCTCAATTTCCTGGCCGCCTTCCTCTCGGGGGCCCTGGCCTGGGTCTGGGTTTCCTGGAGGGAGGGCAGGCCAGCCAAGACCAAGGCCCTGGCGTGGGCGGGGGCGGCCCTGGCGCTCCTTGGCTCCAACGGGGTCCTGGCCCGCTGGTCCCTGGCCGGGATCCGGACCCGGCCGGGGCCCACGGTGGGCCTGGTCCAGGGCATGCTTCCCCTGTTCGGGAAATCCCTCCAGGGGACGGGCTCTTCGGGGTTCGAAGAGCACCTGGCGTTGACCCGGGAGCTGGCCCGGGATGGGCCGGTGGATCTTCTGGTCTGGTCGGAGACCACCTTTCCCATCCCCATCGTCCAGGCGCCGGGGTCGGGGACGATGCCCACGGTATGGGGGGAAGAGGTGGACCTGGACCGGGCCAGGAGGGAGGCGGCCTATTACGCGGCAGAGATCCTGCAGGCCGCATCCTTGAGCCGGGGGGGCGGACTGGTGGCCGGGGCCCTGGCTCTTTGTCCCGACCAGCAGGAACCGAGGCTCCTGGTTCCGGAGAACCGGGCCTTCCTCTGGGACCGGGAGGGGCGCCTCCTGGGGTCGGTATCCAAGCGCAACCTCGTGCCGGGAGGGGAGTTCCTGCCCTTTCTCCGGCGCGTTCCCTTTGGCTGGGGCCTTTCGTTTACCCGGTTCTTCCAGAGGCTGGGAGTCCCCACCCTCCAGGCCGGCCGGGGGCCTCTCACTCTCAACCTCCCTGCTACAGGGAGGTTCGGGCTGGCCATCTGCTACGACAACGCCTTTCCCGACCACTTCGCCCGGGCCACCCGGGAAGGCGCGCTTTGGCACCTGGTGCTCTCCAACGAAGCCTGGTACGAAAACGGGGCCGAGCTGGACCAGATGCTGGCCATGACGGTCTTTCGGGCCGTGGAGTGCCGGCGGGCCGTGGTGCGGTGCACCAATTCGGGGATCACCTGCCTGGTCGGCCCGGATGGAACCATCGGGCCTGTCCTGGAAAAGAAAGGGCGTGACCGGGGCTTTCGGGGCATACTAAGAGTGCGTGTGCCTCTTTCCTCAGGGACCACCTGGACGGCAAGTGTTTCGGGGTGGCCCGGCTTGGGGCTCTTGATCTTTGCCTTTCTCCTTGCCTTTTTTCTTCCTCCGTGGCCCGGCGGGCTTCCAGGGGGTAGAATGGCAAGGATCCCGAAAAAACGGGAAGTTTCTCCCTGACCTGGGAGTTTTCCCGGGGGGGTCCTCCTCGCCGGCCTTTCCTCGACCTTCCTGGGGGAGGCGGCGTGGAAGACGGCGTGAGGTTTTCCGGAGACCGCCGGAGACCTGCTTGACGGAAAGAAGGCCTTTCTTATGATCTGCTCCTTCTTTCCGCTCCAGGCGGGTCTTTCCGGCAAGACCCGGTGGTTTGTGTCCTTGGTGCCAGTAGAGACCAGGAAGGAAACGAGTCCCAACACTTTTCACAGGAGAGCCAGATGAGCCCGATCGGACGTGTTTTCGTGATTATCAATCTCATCCTGTCGGTGGCCTTCGTGGCCTTCGCCGGGAACCTGCTCCAGAACGGAGAGAGCTACAGGGAGAAGTTCCTGAAGGAGCAGGCGGCCCACGAGCAGACCAGGAAGGAAAAGGACCAGGTGATCGCCAAGCTCCAGGCCGACCTGCAGAGCAAGAAGAGCGACTACACCGTGGCGCACAGCCAGGTCCTGAACCTGCAGAACCAGATCAAGATGCTCCAGCAGGAGCTGAAGGACGCCAAGGACACGAACGCCCAGAACGTGGCCAGCCTGACGGAAATCAAGGCCAACCTGGATGTCCTGAAGACGGACGTCGACAAGGCCCGGGAAGAGAACAAGAACCTCCTCGAGAAGGAAGCCGCCGCCGAGAAGGCCCGGGAGGCGGCCGAGAACGCCCGCCTGGCCCTGGAGGAGCAGGTGGCTTCCCTCAAGAACGAGATCGCCAAGCTGAACGACAAGATCGCCACCCACGAGGCGACGATCGCCAAGCTGGAGAACGAGAAGGAAAACCTGAACGCCCAGGTGGCCATGGCCGTTGCCCAGGGCTTCGTGCCCGGCCGTCCCCAGAAGGACCTGGACGCCCTGGTCATGGCGGTCAACAAGGTTCTGGACACCACCCTGGTGACCCTGTCGGTGGGCAAGGACGACGGCGTGGCCAAGGGCTACACCTTCGACATCTACAGGGGCGGCTCCTACAAGGCCCGCGCCCAGGTGATCGAGGTGGACAACAAGTCCTGCGTGGCCCGGGTGGTGAACGCCCGCCTGAAGGTCGCCAAGGGTGACCGGGCCAAGACCAACCTTTGATCGGACTTCTCCAGGGACCTTAGAGATAAAGGAGCGGCTGACATGGCGCGCAAGACGAGAAAAGAGCCGGAAATCATCGAGACCGTCGAGGAAGACGAGGTCCAGGTCCTGGAGGAGGAAACGGGCGGAGCCAGCTGGGACATCGGACTCCTGGCGACGACGGCCTTCTTCCTGCTGGCGGCGATCGTCATGATCGTCCTGGTCCTCAAGCGGGACTACAACGCGGGCCCCCTGGCCTGAAACTCCCATACCGGTCCAGGGGGGTGGGCGGGACTCTTCCCTCCTGGCC
>CAYQBW010000429.1:0-3471 GCA_964415725.1 uncultured Planctomycetia bacterium | reverse complement strand
GCGAAGAAGTGCAAGGGGGCCCCCACCTTGGCCGCTTTTCGTTGGACCAGGGCGAGGCCCACCTGGTCCTCCCCGACGACGCAACAGGAAGTGACCACCCCGGCGTAGCGCCCCCGCCCGTCCACCACGGGATGGCCGTGGCGGATGAGGGACTTCCCCCGCGCCCCGGGCACCCGGAAGCGCACGATCTCCCGGGTCCGGCCCAGCTCGTTCTCCAGGAGCGCCCGGCGCCCCGCGAAGAAGGGCTTGTGGAACTTCACGGAGACCCCGTATCCCGCCTCGATGGGCGTGATGTTCCAAGGGCCCGCCAGCTCGTGCCCGTAGAGAGGGAAGCCCGCCTCGGTCCTGGTGGAGTCCCGGGCCCCCAGGCCCGCCGGCTTGAGCCCGAAGGGCTCGCCCTTCTCCATCAGCAGGTCCCAGAGATCCTTCAGGTTGTCGGGATGGACGTAGAACTCCACGCCGTTGGGCTCCCCCGTATACCCGGTCCTGGAAAGGATCACGTGGATGCCTTCCACGAATTCCCCTTCCACGAATTCGAACCTGGCCTTGCGCCCCAGCTCCCGGACCAGCTCCGGGTTGTCCGTGGCCGCCATGAGGATCTCGGGGGCCTTCGGGCCCTGGAGAGCCAGGTCGACCCGCATCTCTTTTCCGGAGGACCGGTCCTTCAGGTCGGTCACCTCCACGGGGAGTTCCGGGCGCTTCCAGGGGAAATCGGCGTCGATCATGAATTTCCCCGTGGCGTGGTCCCTGAAGTGGGCCAGGATCTTCTCGGCGTTCGCCGCGTTCACCACCACCATGTAACGGTCCCAGGCCCGCCGGTAGACCAGGATGTCGTCCAGGATCGACCCGTCCGGGGCGGCCACGTAGGAGTAGTGGACCTGGCCGTCCCTGAGCCAGGCCACGTAGTTGGTGGTAAGAGCGTCCAGGAACCTCTGGGCGTGCTCCCCCCTTACCTGGAGGACGCCCATGTGGGCCACGTCGAAGAGCCCGCAGGTCTTTCGGACCGCCTCGTGCTCCTCCTGGATGGACGTATAGACGACGGGCATTTCCCACCCGGCGAAGGGAACCAGGTTGGACTTGCGGGTGAGCTTGGCGTGGGTCTCGAAAAGCGGAGTCCGCCTGAGTGGAAGCTCCGGGGGCTCCCAGCGGCGCTCGGGAAGAGGCTTCCCCTTCACCTCGATCCGCGGCTGGCCCACGAAGTAGACCTTGGAAGGCTCCACCAGGCCGGGAAACCTCTCGGCCAGGCCTTTCACGTCCACCTTCTCTCCCGAGACATACCTGGGCAGGCCGGCGCTCTTGCGCCAGGCCGCACGCGTGCCCGGATCTCCCTTGCGGCCCTTGAGTCCCGCCGCGGCCTTCTCCACTTCCCCGGCCGGGCCGAAGAGAAGATACCTGTCCTCTCCGAACCTGGGGGAGAGGACCAGCACGTTCCCCCACTGGAGGGCCCGGCCCGCCCCGGGAGGATCCACGCCCATCCGAACCAGGCCCTCCTTCGCCTCGGGCCCGTAGAGCCCAAGACACGTCCATTTCTCCCCGCCCCGGGCGGGTCCCTCGCCGGTCAAATCCTCCACGATCACGGGGCCTTCGACCTTGCGGTGCACCTCCTCGTCGAAGAGCACGTATCCGTCGGAAACCGCCCGGAACCAGGTGCGGAGAGCCTGGTGCCGCTCGGGACTCGTAAGAAAGAGGTAGCGCCGCCACCCCGCCGCTTTTCCGGGGAGACGGATCACCAGGGGGTCGTCCACAAGGCCCAGGTCCTTGTCCAGGATGAGGGTCCGCGTCCCCTCCCACTCCCCCAGCCGGGAGACGTCGGCCGTCCCGATGCTCTGGGCGAAGTAATGGGCCCGCTCGCTCCAGACGTCCAGGACCCCGGCGTCCTCCCGGACCAGGACGAATCCCTTGGAGGGAAGGGAGCCCTCCCCGGGTTCCCCGGCGGACTCCATGGGATAGTCCAGGAAATGGGGATACCCCCTCTTTCCGTCCACCTCCCCGAGCAGGGCCGCGGCCCGGGCCCTGGTCTCCTCCAGGAGGGAAAGGGCCACCTTGGCCCGCCCCACGTAGCCCGAGTTCTCCATGTACTGGAAGGGGTATGCGCCCTTGAGAAGCTTCGCGACGATCCGGGCCAACTCGGCCGATTCCTCAGGGCCGAATCCTCTCTGGGTGATCCAGGTGGTTCCGAAACGAAGGGCCGTCGGGTGGGCCGCGTTGTCGTCGCCGGGGATGGTGTTCTTGTTCACCACGATCCCCGCCAGGTCCAGGAGCCTGGAGGCCAGCTCCCCCTTGAGGCAGGAACCCAGGTCCACCGGGTATTTCACGCTCTTGAGGTCGATGAGGAAGAGATGGGTCTCCGTCCCGCCGTAGACCAGCTTGAAGCCCTCCTCCTCGAAGGCCGCCGCCATGGCCCTGGCGTTCTCCACGGTCTTCTTCATGAGATCCTTGAACTCCTCCCGGGCGTCCAGGGCGAAGGAGACGGCCTTGGCGGCGATCTGGTTCAGGTGGGGCCCGCCCTGCTCGCCGGGGAAGACGCCCAGGTTGACCTTGGCGGCGATCTCCGGGTCCGTGCAGAGAAGGGCCGCGCCCCGGGGACCGCAAAGGGTCTTGTGGGTGGTGAAGGAGACCACGTGGGCCTTCCCGACCGGGTTGGGGAAGAGCCCGGCCGCAACCAGGCCGGCGGGATGGGCGATATCGGCCAGCAGGATGGCGCCCGCCTGGTCGGCCGCCGCTCTCAGCCGGTCCCAGTCGATGGCCCAGGGGTAGGCCGACGCCCCGGCCACGATCAGCTTGGGCCGGTGCTCGCGGGAAAGTCTTTCCACGGCGTCGTAATCGAGCCTTCCCGTGGAGGGATTCACGCCGTAGGGAACCACGTGGAAGAACATGCCCGACCGGTTGGCCGGGCTTCCGTGGGTCAGGTGGCCGCCGTGGGTCAGGTCGAGGCCGAGGACCGTGTCCCCGGGACGAAGGAACGCGTTGTATACGGCATTGTTGGCGGCGGCCCCGGAGAGGGGCTGGACGTTGGCGAAGATCTTCTCGGCCGGCCACTCCCGGGTGGCGAAGAGATGGGCCAGGCGCTTCTGGGCCAGGGTCTCGATGAAGTCCGCGTAGTCGCAGCCCTTATAGTATCGAAGATCCGAATAACGGCGGTAGTAGGCCAGGTGCTTGGGATAATCCAGGGGGTCCCGGTTGGCCGCCTCGGTATACCGCCAGGAAGGATAACCTTCGGCGTAGATGTTGGAGAAGGTCGAGGTGAGGGCCTCCCGCACGGGCCTCGGGCAGTGGCTCTCCGAGGCGATCAGGATGATCTTCCTCTCCTGCCGCTCGTCCTCCAGGTCCAGGATCTCCTTGACCTGGGAATCCGCCTCCTCCAGGGAATCCTCGAAAAAGAAAGGGTGCTTCCTGCCCGTCATGGCCGCTCCACGGTTCTGGCTGGTTCCGGTCTCCTTCCCCCTTCCCGGGGAGGCAAGGTAAAACAAG
>CAYQBW010000428.1:0-3475 GCA_964415725.1 uncultured Planctomycetia bacterium | reverse complement strand
GCCAAGGGAGGATCATGTCCGCCCGGATCCTGGATTTCGACCTGGTGGAGCGGGGAGACCCGGAGGCGCTCCGGGCCTGGGAGGAGGCCCTGGGCTGGGCCAGGTCGGCGGAAAAGTGGGCGGCCCTCACCGGGGCGGGGGTCTCGGTGGAATCTGGGGTCCCGGATTTCCGGAGCCCTCAGGGGGTGTGGGCCCGGTTCTCCATGGAGGAATACGGGACGATCGAAGCCTTCCATAGAAACCCGGCCAAGGCCTGGAAGCTCTACCGGGCCATCTGGGAGGACGTGGGCGGCAAGGAGCCCAACCCGGCTCACCTGGCCCTGGCCCGCCTGGAGCGGGAGGGGCGGCTGGCCGGCCTGGTCACCCAGAACATCGACAACCTCCACCAGAAGGCGGGGAGCCGCAAAGTCATCGAGATCCACGGCGACACCAGGCGGCTCCAGTGCGTGAAGTGCGGGTGGGTGGGGCCGGTCAAGGCCGAGGAGATCCTGGCCTCCAGGCAGGTCCCCCTCTGCCCCGTATGCCGGTATCCCCTCAAGCCCAACGTGGTCATGTTCGGGGAAGACGTGCGGGGCCTGGACGAGATCGAGGATCTTCTCCAGGGATGCGACCTCATGCTGGTCGCCGGGACCTCGGCCGAGGTCTACCCGGCCAACCTCCTTCCTCCCAGGGTCTCTTCCGCCGGGGGGAAGGTGATCGAGTTCAACCTGGCCCCGAGCGCTCTCACCGAGGGACGGGTAGGAGGCGGGATCTTCGGGGCGGGCGGCTCTTCCGATCTCCTGATCCTGGGAAAGGCGGGCCGCACCCTTCCCGCTTTCGCCGACGCCCTCCTGGGGGGCGGAGCTGGAGGGGGCGGACCCAAGTGAATACGCGGGAGGTATTCTTTTGAATCTTTCCAGGACGCGCCGGATCTTCCAGGGTTTCTTCCTCCTGCTTTTCCTCTGGTTCTCCCTGGAGACCTGGGCCAGGGCGCGCTGGGGGAACGCCCCCGAGATGGCGGGGTGGCCCGTCTCCCTCTTCCTGGACCTGGACCCCCTGGCAGGCCTGGGAAGCCTGCTGGCCTCGGGCTCCCTCTATTCGGGATGGAGCGGGTGGGAGACCGTGGGCGCCCTGGGCGTGGTCCTGGGGGTCTTCACCCTGGTCCTCACTTTCTTCCTGGGGCGGGTCTTCTGCGGCTGGTTTTGCCCGCTTGGAACCCTCCAGCAGCTTACGGCATGGCTCTTCGGCCCGAGGAAACGCCAGGAGTTGATCCGACTTCACGCATATCATCGGGGCCAGAGGATCAAGTATTGGATCCTTGCCTTCTTTCTTTTCGGGGCCCTGCTGGGTTCCCTCCAGACGGGGTGGCTCGACCCGATCCCCCTGCTCTCCCGGTCCTTCGCCTTGGCCGTCTGGCCGCTGGTGGACCTGGTCACCCGCCCGGTCCTGGCCTTCTTGGGGGCGGCGCCGATCTTCCCTTCGGGCACGCCGGGCTTCGCCGGGGCCTGGCTCATGGGCCTTCTCTTTTTGGCCTTGCTTGCGGCCTCCGCCTGGGTCCCCAGGTTCTTCTGCCGCTACCTCTGTCCCATGGGGGCCCTGCTGGGCCTCCTCTCCCGGTGGGCGCCCTTCCGGATCCGCAGGGTCGTGGAGAAATGCGTGGATTGCCGGTCCTGCGTGCCCGGCTGCCAGGGCGGGGCCGACCCGGACCAGGAGGTCCGGGCCGCTGAGTGCATGGTCTGCATGAACTGCATCTCCCCCTGCCCCACGGGATGCCTCTCTTTCGGACCGGCCCGCCGGGAGGACCCTGTGAAGGCCGGCCCCGATCCGGGCCGGCGCGGGCTGGTGCTCGGCGCCCTGGCCGGGCTCGTGGCGGCGCCCCTGGCCAGGCTCACCGGTTCCCGGGGGCCTTCTTTCGGGACCAGGCTCATCCGCCCCCCCGGGTCCGTCCAGGAGGACGCCTTCCTGGAGCGGTGCCTCAAATGCGGCCAGTGCATGCGGGTCTGCCCCACGGGGGTGCTCCAGCCGGCCTGGGCCGAGGCGGGCCCGGAGGGGGTGTGGACGCCGGTTTTGGACATGCGCAAGGGGTATTGCGACCCGGAGTGCACGGCCTGCGGCCAGGTCTGCCCCACGGGCGCCATCCGGAAGCTCACGCCCGCCCAGAAGGCCGGCCGGGCGCCCTGGCTCGGCGTGAAGGCCCCCGTCACCATCGGGACGGCCTTCGTGGACACCACCCGGTGCATCCCCTGGGTCTTGGATACGGCCTGCCTGGTCTGCCAGGAGGTCTGCCCTGTGAGCCCCAAGGCGATCTTCACCCACCAGGTGGTGAACTCCCAGGGCAAGAAGATCGGCCGGCCCTGGGTGGATCCCAAGCTCTGCATCGGCTGCGGGATCTGCGAGCACGAGTGTCCCGTGGTGGATCTGCGGGCCATACGGGTCACCCCCGTGGGGGAGCGTCGTTCCCGGGGTTTCGGCAAGGGAAAGGACCGGTCCTTCCTCTTCCCCGGGGGGAAATAGGGTAGAATCCCACCCTGGAGACCTTTCCGATTCGCTTCCCTGGTTCATTGAGGAGACGACCATGATCCCGCGACCCGAGAAGGCCATCCCCCGATTCTCTTCCCTTCTTTTCCTGTTTTTCTTCCTGGCGGCGGCGCTGGCCGCCGGCTGTGGAAAGGGTGGCGTGGATCTCGAGCCTTCCCGGCCCGATGGGATCCCCGTCCCTCCCTACCTGGAGAAATACAGCCCCAAGCCCGTGAAGACAGGCCTGGACCTGGTCTTCATCCACCATTCCTGCGGTTCCAACTGGCTGGCCGACTGGAACGGGGGGCTGGCCAAGGCGCTCACCGAGGCGGGCTTTCACGTTCACGACGCCACGTATGGTTCCAAGGTGGGGGAGAAGACCGACGTGATCCACTGGTATCCCAAGTTCTCCACCATGATGGACCGGATTCTCCGGACGAAAAAACAGGATCAGCTCCTGGAAAAAGGGCGGCGCAACCGGATCGTCATGTTCAAGTCCTGCTTCCCTAACAGCGCACTCCACAAGCCGGGAAAGACGGACTGGGACCCCATGGGGATCATGACGGTGGCCAACTACAAGCTCGCCTACAATTCTCTGCTTCCCATTTTCCGCAAATACCCGGACGTGCTCTTCATCGCCGTCACGGCCCCGCCTTTGCGCAAGGAGGACACCAACCCGGAGAGCGCCGCCCTGGCCAAGGAATTCAACCGCTGGCTCGTAAACGAGTGGCCGGCGAAGGACAAGAACGTGGCGACCTTCGATTTCTTCGGGATTCTCTCCACCAAGGAGGGCTGGCTCAGGTATCCCACAAAGGACAGCCACCCCAACAAGCTGGGCAACCGGCGGGCCACCAAGGCCTTTTTGCCCTTCCTCTTCCGGGCGATCCGCCGCGCCGGCCTGATCCGGGAGAAATAGGCTGATTCTCCCCCGGATCCATCGGGAGTTGGGGGCCTGATCGCGGGACGACCGTCGGGACGG
>CAYQBW010000427.1:0-3479 GCA_964415725.1 uncultured Planctomycetia bacterium | reverse complement strand
CTTCTCGAAGAGCATGTTTCTGAGAGCGTCGAAGCTCCGGAAGACCGACCCGTAGGGACGTTCCGAGGTGAGGGCGTCGTAGGCGTCCGCCACGGCGACGATCAAGGATCCCGGGTGGATTTCGTCCCCGGAAAGCCCCTGGGGGTAACCGGTTCCGTCCACCTTTTCGTGGTGTTCCATGGCGACCCGAGCCACCAGGGGGTCCAGGCCTTTCCAGCTTTCCAGCATCTTGCCGGACCAGACCGGGTGGAGCCGGACCAGTTCCCACTCCTGGTCCGCCAAAGGACCCGGCTTGTCCAGCAGGTCCGGGGGGAGCCGGGTCTTCCCCAGGTCGTGGAGAAGGGCGGCCGTTACGGTGCACACCCTCTCCCAGGGGGACTCTTCCTGGAGGTGGGCCGTCAGCCCCGCCGTGATGAGGGCCACGTGGAGGCAGTGGCGGCTCAGCGAATATTCACCCCTGACGTTCGGAGTGACCTCCAGGAAGGTCCCCTCCCCCAGGTCCACCAGCCGGATCAGGCCCCGGGCGAGGTCCAGGACCTTCTCCGCGTCCCGGAAGGCCGAGGGCCGTTCCAGGATCTTCTCGAGAAGGACGTGGCCCGCTTCCACCAGGAGGAGGATCCTCCTGTCCAGGGGAAGAGACTCGTCCTGGGAAGCGATCCGGGCGTTTACGGCGAAGAAGTCCCTTCCCTTGGGCCACATGAGGGTCTGCACGAAGACCCAGGGGGTGGGAAGGGCCGAGATGCGCGCCCTCGTGCGGGGGGTCACCGTTTCCCCGGCCTCGATCAAGGGGACGAAACCCATGGCTTCCGGGTCGAAGCCGAAGAAGTCCACGGGTGGTTCCGTGCCCGGAAGGAGGACCTCCGCCGGAAGGGGAAGAAGTCCCAGGATCTGGGAGAAAGAAAGGAATTTGCGGCTCGGTGAAGTCATGGCCTCCTTCCTCCCTCGGATCCGAAGGTGTGGAGAAAGGCCTCCACCATGGATGGCGCAAAGCAACCGGGAAAGGATTGGATCAGGATCCGGAAGGTTTCGAAGATGCCGAGGAACCCCCTGTGGGAGGACCGGATATGGTCGAAGACGTTCGCAAGGGCCACGGCCTGGGCGAAGGGGTGGATGTCTTCACCTTTCAATCCCTGGGGCGCTCCGCTTCCATCCAGCCTTTCGTGGTGTTCGCCGGCGGCCCGCACCACTCCTTCAGGAAGACCCAGTTCCCTGAGAATTCCGGCCCCAAAGGTGGTATGGGTATAGTCCGGGGCCCGGTCCCCTTCGGCGCCCAGGATCGTTCCAGGGGGGAGGGGATCCTCTTTCCCCGGCTCTCTGGGGACCCTGCCGATGTCGTGGAGGAAGGCCGCCCAGGTGAGCTCCCCCACCCGCCCAAGGTCCTCCGGGAAGAGGCGAAGCCCCATGCCCAGGGAGTAGAGGGAAACCGCGACGGAATGCCCCGCCAGGGTGGGATCGCCCTCCACCATCCTTCTGAGGTGCCTCAGGGCTTCGGTCTCCCGCCAGGCAAGCCGCGTGGTGGAGTCCAAGAGGCGCAGCATCCTGTCCAGGCGATTCTTGTCGGGAAGGGTCTTGAGGAAACTCCTGGCCGCGTGGGTGACCACCTGGTGGAGGACCCGGCACTTTTCCTCCAAGGGTACGGAAGGATCCTCCAGGTTCCGGTCCAGGCTTTCCTCCAGGAAGGAGTAGTAGGCGCCCAACCGGTCCAAGGGGACGAAAAAGGTCGAAAGCCCCGAGGCGTGGAGCCTTTCCAGCCGCGCCTCCCCCAGGCGCGTCCCCCCCTCGGAGAAGAGCACCGGGTCCCGGTCGGGATGGGGCCGGATGTAGATCGGGAAGGGAAGGACCTCCTCTCCGTCCACGCCGGCCAGCGGGACTTCCACCAGCTCTCCCCGGGGCACCAAGGTCGACCCCCCCATCTTTTGTCTTCCCCCTTTTTTCCGTTCCTTCCCCGCGCTCTCCAGGGGGATCGGCAGGGAGGAGCAGGATTCTTGACCGGGAAGGTCAGAGGTTCTTGCGGCGGCGGATTCTCTGGATGAGATCCTTGGTGGAGTGCTTCTTCTTGTCCCCCACGATGAGGATCCGGATGCCCAGCTTTTTCGCGGTGTCTCGCTCGGGCACGGTCCTTTCCGTGTAGTCCTGGCCCTTGGCCAGGATGTCGGGTTGGAGCTCTTCCAGGATGGCGTCGGCCGTGTCCTCTTCGAAGAAGGTCACGTAGTCCACGAATTCCAAGGCCGCAACGACCTCGGCCCTCTCCTCCTGGGGAACGATGGGATGGGACTTGCCCTTGAGCCTCTGGACGGACTTGTCCGTGTTGAGGCCCACCACCAGGAAGTCTCCCCGGCTGGCGGCGTCTTCCAGGGCGCGGATGTGTCCCACGTGGAGGAGATCGAAGCACCCGTTGGTGAAGACCACTACTTTCCCTTGGGACCGTAAACCTGCGATGATCTGGGCCAGGAGTTCCCGGTTCTTGAAAATCTTTTCCTTGGATCTCTTGGGCCTGGGCTTGACGCTCACTTCTTCATCTCCTTCCCTTCCCCGGATTTCTCCAGGAGGGGTTTCGCCTTTTTCAAGGCCTTCCTCAGTTCCGCCGGGGTGGCCGTGGCCGCCCCGAGCTTCTGCACCACCACCGAGGCGGCGCAGGTGGCGAGCCAGCCCGCCTCGACAGGGTCGGCCCCGGAACACCGTGCCAGAAGGATGGTAGCCGCAACCGTATCCCCCGCGCCACTCACGTCGGTCACCTGGTCCGGGCCCACCACGGGAAGGAAGACCGGGTCTTTCCCCCGGGGAAAGACGGCCATTCCCTGGTTTCCCAGGGTGAGGAAGAGCACCTGTGCCTCCAGGGCCTCCAGGGCCTCCCTTCCTCCCTCGAGGATCGCCTCCCTGCTTTCCAGGGGGCGCCCCAGGAATTCCCCCAGCTCCTCCTGGTTGGGGCAAAGAGCGTCGGCGCCCTTGAAGAGCCCCAGCCGATGCCTGGAATCGACGACCACGTATTTTCCCTCCCGGGCGGATTGCAGGATCCTGGAGGCGATCGCATCGGTCACCAGGCCGAACTCGTAGTCCGAAACCAGCCAGCCCTCCACTTCCGGGTCGGCCCGCTCGATCTTCTCCAGGAGGCGCTTTTCCAAGCTTGGAGAGATCACCTCCCCTGTCCCCCGGTCCAGGCGGATCACCTGCTGGGGCGTCCTTCCCGGGTCCCCCACGAGGATCCGGGTCTTGGTCACCGTTTCGGCCCCGGGAAGGACGCCCCAGCGGTGATCCGCCTGGACCGGGGGACAGGGGAGGGAATCTCTCCGAGCCTGGAGAAGCGCCTCCTGGAGAAGATCGAGGAGGCCGAACCGGAAGTGGAGGGCTGGCTGGTTTCGGACTACGAGTTCGGCCTGGTCACCGAGGCGATCGCCTCCCGGATCCTGCAATCCGCCCGGCAGGGGAAATACGTGGTCGTCGATTCCAGGCACAGGCTGGGGCTCTTCAAGGGCGCCGAC
>CAYQBW010000426.1:0-3479 GCA_964415725.1 uncultured Planctomycetia bacterium | reverse complement strand
GTCCTCTTCCTGGACGAGCCCACCCAGGGGGTGGGCCCCCAGTCACGGAACCGCATTTTCGAGACGATCCAGGCCCTGAAGAAGGAGGGCGCCACCATCCTCTACACGACCCATTACATGGAAGAAGCGGAGCGCCTCTGCGACCGGATCGCCATCATGGACCAGGGCCGAATCCTCGTGGAAGGGACCCTGGAGGAGATCCTGGAAAAACACGGCGGGGAGTCCCTGGTCCGGGTGGAAGAGGCCGGCGCCCCTCCCAGGGAGATCCGGACCCGGGACCCCCTGGCGGAAATCCTCCGCCTGGCCCGGGAAGGGAAAGAGATCCTGGGACTTCATGTGGAGCGGGCCAACCTGGAGACGGTCTTCCTGGAGCTGACGGGAAGGAGGCTCAGGGACCCATGAAGACCGCCTGGACCCTTGCAGCCAAGGACCTGCGGATCCTTACCCGGGACAAGGCGAGCCTTTTCTGGGTCCTCCTCTTTCCCCTCCTCTTCGCCCTCTTCTTCGGCGCGATCTTTTCAGGCATGGGGAATGCGGCGGGAGCCCTTCCCGTGGCCGTCGTGGACCAGGCGCGCACCCCGGGGTCCAGGAAGATGGTGGAGCGATTGGTCTCCTCGGAGGCGCTGGAAGTCAGGGAAATGCCCCTGGCAAAGGCCAGGTCCGCCGTGCGCCGGGGAAAACTGGTCGCATGGATACGATTTCCCCCCGGTTTCGGCCGGGAGGAATCGTTCTTCGCGGAAATGGGGGGCGGTCCCGGGATCGAGCTGGGCATGGACCCCTCCAGGCGGGCCGAGAAGGGTTACCTCCAGGGGATTCTCATGGAGGCCTGGTTCGAAGGGCTCCGGGAAAAATTCCAGGATCCAAAATCCCTGCGTAAAACCCTGAAGAAAGAGATCCGCCGGGTCCGCGGAGAGCCCGGCCTCCCCGCCCTGCAGAAGGGGATCCTCCTGGCCTTCCTGGGCTCCCTGGATACCTTTCTCAAGGATTTCGATCCGAAGGCCTACCGCCGAGGCGGCTTGAAAGGCCCGGAACTCCATGTCGTCCAGGCCGCACGAAGAGGAAAACGGCCCCGCTCTTCCTTCGAGATCACCTTTCCCGCCTCCATCCTCTGGGGAATCCTGGGGTGCGCCGCCACGTTCGCCCTCTCCATCGTCCGGGAGAGACGCAGGGGAACCATGCTGAGGCTCCAGGCGGCGCCCATCGGCGTCCTGGAGATCCTGGCGGGGAAGGGCCTGGCCTGTTTCCTGGCCTCCTTCTGCGTGGCCCTGGGCCTTCTCTTCTTCGCCCGGGCGGCGCTGGATGTCCGGTGGGGAAACCCGGCCCTTCTCCTGGCCGGAACCACCGCAACGGCTTTCTGCTTCTCGGGGCTCATGATGCTCCTCTCGAACCTGGGAAAGAACGAGAACGCCGTGGCGGGGGCGAGCTGGGCCGTCCTCCTGGTGATGGCCATGACCGGGGGAGGCATGGTTCCCCTGGTGGCCATGCCCTCCTGGATGCGGGCCCTGGGAAACCTGAGCCCCGTCAAGTGGGGAATCTTGTCCCTCGAAGGAGCGATCTGGCGGGGTTTCTCCTGGAGTGAAGCGGCCTTCCCGCTTTTCCTGCTGGCGGGCCTGGGGGGCCTCTTCTTCCTGGCCGGAACCTATCTCCTTTCCAGGAGCGGAGATTGACCCAGCGCCGTAATCATCCGGGTCAGTACTTGATTCCCTTCTTCCTGCCCAACCGCCGGGCCCACTTCTTGTAGAATTCGGCCCGGCTGAATTCCACGCCCGTAATCTCCCTCAGGGCAGCCTTCACGTCTCCCCTCCAGTAGCGCCAGGCCTTCCAGCGTTTCTCCCACCACGAGGCCGGTGGATTGGAGGCGGAATTCACGTCGGCCGGCCTGGGTTCGTCCAGGTGGTCCACGAGCAGGCGGAAGGCCCGCTTCTCCTTCCCCTTGGCGAAAAGGCGGATGATCTTCTGCTGGGGAACCCCGGGGGAGGCCATGTCCCAGGTCTTCTCGAAGAGATCCGAGAGGGTCTGGAAGAAGACGGGGTGGTAGCCCAGCCTGTCCAGGGCGTCCAGCCCGGCCAGGAGCACCAGGGGATCCTTGGTGAGGCCCTTACCCCCCAGGATCCTCAAGAGGGCCTTCCGGGTCGCGGGGAAATCGAGCTTTCCCAGGGCTTCCACCGCCGCGGCCCGGACCAGCTTGGACTTGTCCCGCCGGGCCAGCTTCTCCAGGGGGGCCACGAAGGAGGGATGGGCCTTCTGGACCAGGGCCTGGACCACCTCCCGGCGGACCAGGGGGGACCTGGCCGCCCGGGAGAGGTTTTTCTTGAAGGCCTTGAGCATGGCCCGGGCCTCCTTCTTGTCCGCCTTGGGAGGAAAGGTAGGGCGTTTCTCTTTCTTCTTGTCTTCTTTCCCCTGGGCGGCCTTTTTCCCGGGTCCTTGGGGCGGCGTCCCGCCCTTGGATGGGACCTTCTGGGCCGGGAGGGCCGAGGCCAGGACCAGGAGAAGGAAGAAAAGGCGGCGGCTGAGTCTGGATCGCATGGATGCCGGCTCCTCTATCGAAGGCACCCTCCATTCTATTCCCCCCGGCTTTGGAGCTCATCCCCCCATGGGATGGAGATTTTCCTTCTTTCGGCGCTCAAGTCGGGGGGACATCCGCCGAGAATGGGAGAGATCGAAGGAACGTCAGGCGAACAGAGCCCCAGTGGAGGGGCGAAAGGAAAAAGCAGGCAGGGGGTCGAACCATGGGGCTTCGCGTCAACACCAACATCACGAGCATCAACGCCCAGCGCAACCTCTTCCAGGTCACGCAGAGGCTCGCCAGGAACTTCCAGCACCTCTCCACGGGTCTGAGGATCGCCACGGCTGCGGACGACGCGGCGGGCCTGGCCATCTCCGAGAGGTTCCGGGCCCAGATCAAGTCCCTCGCCCAGGCCAGGCGCAACGCCAACGACGGCATCTCCCTGGTCCAGACGGGAGAAGGGGCCTTGAACGAGGTGAGCTCCATCCTGGTCAGGCTCCGGGAGCTGGCCATCCAGTCGGCCAACGGGTCGGTGAGCAACCAGGACAAGAACACCTTGAATGAAGAATTCCAGAACATGGTGAACGAGATCAACCGGAT
The DNA here is from genome assembly GCA_964415725.1 of uncultured Planctomycetia bacterium. Taxonomy (GTDB): domain Bacteria; phylum Planctomycetota; class UBA1135; order UBA1135; family JALUZX01; genus JALUZX01. The sequence goes on along the minus strand of CAYQBW010000426.1, from coordinate 373 downwards.
CGCCAAGTCCACCGAGTTCAACGGGGTGAACCTCCTGGACGGGTCGGTGACGAACATCAGTTTCCAGGTGGGAACGGGCGTCGCTTCCGGCGTGGACACCATCATGGTGAGCCTCACCCCCGCCCTGACCACCAGCCTGGGGCTCAGCACCCTGAACATCGGCTCCAACGGAAACGTAAGCTTCGCCATCACCCAGATCGATTCGGCGATCAATACGGTCAGCCAGATCCGAGGGAAGTTCGGGGCCATCCAGAACCGCCTGGGCGCCACCATCGCCAACCTGGGCGTTGCCCACGAGAATCTCTCGGCCGCAGAATCCCGGATCCGGGACGTGGACGTGGCCTACGAGACGGCCCAGCTCACGAGGAACTCC
>CAYQBW010000425.1:0-3482 GCA_964415725.1 uncultured Planctomycetia bacterium | reverse complement strand
GCCTACGACATCCTGGCCGGAAAGAGCCGGGTCTCCACCAGGACGGCCTTCGTCGTGGGCGGAGGGACGGTGGGCCTGGAAGCTGCGGAATTCCTGGCCCGCCAGGGGGTGGAGGTGACCGCCGTCAAGCGCAAGCCGGAGCTTGCCGCCTCCATGGATCCCCTTCCGGCGGCGGTCTTCCTCAAGCGCCTCCAGAAGGAAGGCGTCCAGATCCTCACGGGATACGCGATCACCCGCTTCCAGACCGACCAGGAGGGCAACACCACGGTCTTCGCCAGGCCCTGGCCGGAGAGGGAGGGCGAACCGGAGCGGGCCTTCCCGGCGGAGACGGTGGTCATCGCCCTGGGGCTGGAACCCGAAAACAGCCTTGCCCGGGAGATCGAGGGAAGACCGGGTGTGTTCGTCGTCGGAGACGCCCGGGAACCCAGGGAAATTCTGGATGCCGTATGGGAGGGATTCGAGGCGGGCCTGAAGATCTGACAGCCCGGCTCAATCCGGGTCCAGGGGGAGGCGGACCGTAAAGGTCGTCCCCTTGCCTTCCTCGGTTTCGAAGAAGATCTCCCCGCCGTGGGCGCCTGCCACGACGGACTGGGCGTAGGCCAGCCCCTTTCCGGAGCCGATGCCCACGCCCTTGGAGGAAAAGAAGGGATTGAAGCTCTGGTCCCGGAGTTCCTCGGCGATCCCCGTGCCCTCGTCTTCCACCTGGATCTCCACGCCCCCCTCCGCCCGCCGGGTCCGGATCCGGACCTTCCCCGTTCCTTCCTCTGGTCCCTCCTCCTCCATCCTGGCCTTCACGGCCTGGACGGCGTTGGAAAGGAGAATGAGGAAGGTCTGCTGGAGTTCCGTGCTGTATCCAGGAACCTTGGGTAGATCCGGCGCCAGGTCCGTCTCCACCTCAACTTTTCCTCCCCATTGCCCCCGGAAGAGGATGACGGCTTTCCGGACCTCCTCGTTGACGTCCACCGGGGCCTTCCTGCCCTTGCGGGGCTCGGCCAGGGATTGCATGGCCTCCACGATCTCCCGGACCCGCCCCAACCCTTCCAGGGACTGGTCCAGGGCCTCAGGGATCTCTTCCTTGAAAAAGTCCAGGTCGCACTCCTCCATGCATTCCCGGAATTCCTCCAGGCCCTTCCCGCCGAGGGAGGCAAGGAGTTCCCGCGCTCTCTCCACAGCCCGGAAGAGGCCCGCCGCCGCGTCCTTCAGGAACCTGAGGTTGTCCCCAACGAACTGGAGGGGCGTATTGATCTCGTGGGCCACCCCGGCGGCGAGACGGCCCACGGATTCCATCTTCTGGGCCTGGAGGACCCTCCGCTCCAGGGCCTTCCTCTCCCGGATGTCGATGATGGTGTCCAGGAGATATTCCCTCCCGTCCATCTCCACGGCCGAGATGTTCTTCAGAACGGGAATCGTGCTCCCGTCCAGCCTTCTAAGGATGGTCTCCTCCTTGCCCAGGGCTTTTCCTTCGTCCAGGTAAGGGCAGATCCCGTCCAGGTGGCTGCAGAAAAGGGCGCAGGGTTTGCCGAGAATCCTATTGGGGTCCCCCGTCCCGATCAGTTCCAGGGCATGCGAATTCACTCCGGCCACCGTCCGGGTCTCCCGGTCCACGAGAATGACGCCGACCTGGATGGTGTCGAGCAATTTCTGGAGGTAGGTCTCCCTCTTCTTCAGGAGGCCCGCCATGGCCTTGACCTCCTCCAGGGAATTCCTGAACTCGTCCTGGGAAGTCAGGTAGAGGATGGGAAGGTCGTCCCAGGGGAAATCCCGGAAGGAGAAATGCCCCATTTCCTCCGCCGTGACCGGGTCGGGGCGGGCCACCAGGAGATACCCCAAACCGGCCCGGACCCACGCACCGGTAAGAGGCAGGCTCTCTCCTCCGGCCAGAAGAATCCACCTGCTTGGTTTCTCCAGGAACTCTTCCAACAAGGAAAGAGAGGGAAGCTCTCCGTGTTCGGTCCTCAGAACTCCCTCGAGAGACATCCCCCGCACCCCGGGGATTCTTCGCGTTACGCCCGAGCCCGCCCAGGCGACCTTGCATCCCTTGTCGGCCAGGATCGAGAAGGGAAGGATTCCACCCAGGGCACGGAGATCGATCTCGGTTCCTTGTTCCAGGGTATTCATCGCTGGAAGACCTCGAACACGCAGTGGTGGTCTCCCCGAAGGGCGCACTCCACCTCCGTGACGGCCAGGGGCTTCCCGAAATATTCCCCGATCCCTTCCACCAGGCCCCGGACTACGGGACAAAGGCCGCGGGTGGAAAAATAGTGCAACCTCAGCATGCCGCCCTCTCCCTCCTCCACCTGGAAAGACGGGGGAGAAGCGCTCGGGAGATTCCGGGTCACCAGGCGGTGGATGCGGTCCACGTTCTTGAGCATCTCCACCGGCGAGGAACCAGCCAGGGCGATGTAGGTCGGGTAGAGCACGGGAGCCACCTGGGTGAACCAGTAGCGCCCGAATTCCACCATCACCCCCTCCACGGGAAGGTCCAGGACTTGGGCGGCGGCCTCGACGAGTTTTTCCGTCCCCTCGTCGGGATAGTCCTCGGTCAGGAGAAAGATTTCTTCCTCTTCACCGGCCTTTCTCTTGACGGCTTGCCAGGTTTCGTGGCCGTAGCGGGAGACCACCATCTCCTGGATGCCCTTGTTGATCACGCCCTTCATTCCGGCCGCGCCTTTCACAAAGGTGCCCCGCGCCCAGGCGAGGAACCGCGGAGCAACAGGTTTCTCATCGGCTGGGAAGAGGGGGGAATTAAGGTCTATTCGGGAAGGGCCAAAAACGTCCAGACCGGCCGGACCGGCGGAGCCACCCGGTTTTTCGGCTTTCCCCCCAGGGTCAATAGTCGTGGGGGATTCCCTTGATGTGGAGGATGAGGTGGTCCTTGCCGGGCAGGTCCTCGAGCCAGCCGTAGTCTGCGTCCTCCTTGGAATCCAGGTCCTTCAGGTAGGGCTTGATGTCCAATAACGGGGTGCCGTCGAAGGCGTCCAGGGAGGAAACCCGGACCTCCCGGCCCGCCACGGCCAGGACCTTGACCACAGACAGCCCGATCGGGTTGGGCCGAACGGGGCTCCTGCTGGCGAAGAGCCCCACGGCCTTCCCCTCGGCCCAAGGGGGATGGGCCAGCTTGGCCACGGGGCGGTTCACCTTGTGGATCCAGTAGAGGACGTAGATGTAGCGAAACCGGTCCAGGTCCCGGAGGGCCTCCTCCCAGCCCGGATCCAGGACCAGGCGGAACTCCCCCTCGGGCTCGGCAAGGGGCTGGTAGGGAGCGGAGTCGGTGTAAGGGGTCCGGATGACCCCGATGGGCCGGACCTGGAACTCGCCGGGCATGGGAAAGATCCTAGCCCCGGACCATGGGGGATCCACAACTGGGACACTTCTGCTCCACGCAGGGCATGCCCTGCTTGTGGGGCACCCGGGTCCCGCACTTGGGGCAGACGCACTCCCCGCCCGGGCCCAGGCCGCGGCCTCCGGGCCCGGGCGGGGAG
>CAYQBW010000424.1:0-3490 GCA_964415725.1 uncultured Planctomycetia bacterium | reverse complement strand
GGTTCCGAGCTGGTGGAAATGGGAGGTCCCCGCCACCAGGGAGACCCGGGGAAACCTGTCCAGGAAGGAGGCGCCGTGTTCCTGGGCCATGCATCCCAGGATGCCGAGCACCATGCCGGGACGCCTGTCCTGAAGGGGGTAGAGGGCGGCCAGCCGGGAGACCACCCTCTCCTCGGCGTGGGCCCGGACGGCGCAGGTGTTGAAGAGCACCGCGTCCGCCTCGGCCGGGTCGTCCACGAGAAGGAACCCTTCGCGCAACAAGCCGGCCTCGGCGATCTCCGAGTCCAGCTTGTTCATCTGGCAACCGAAGGTGACGAGGGCGACCTTGGGCCTGTTCAAGTTCCTCTCACTTCCGGGCCGGGAAAAGGCCCGCCTGGGGGCCTTTACCCCCGGAAGCGCTCCCGCGTGACCACGACCCAGCGGGGGATGAGTTTCTTCACCGGGTTGCGGTAGACCTCATACTCGTCCCCCCTGCGGAGGAAAGGAATGACGTACTCCCGGATCTCCTTGTAGACCTTCAAACCGTCCCTGTAGATGTAGGCGGAGAGCCCCTGGATGTGGATGTCGATCCTGTCGGCAAGCCTGTCCAGGTCGCCGAAGATGATCACGGCGTCCACGCTCTTCCCGTTCTCCAGGTTGCCCCTCAACGAAATCAGGTTGGCCAGCTTCTTCCCCTCCTTCTTCTCGATGGCCCGGCGCACCATGGGTCGGAAGACGGCGCGGGAGATCTTCTTGGTGTCGGTCTCGGCCCGGGCGAGCAGGTTGAGGGGCCGGGCCGCCCCGGTGTCGTTCTTGATGGTGACCACCACGTACCACCAGGTGTGCCAGGAGTCGTAGCCCGTCTTGAGGGAGATGGGCTTGAGCTTCCCCGACGTCACGTCCAGGGACCAGCGTTCCTGGGCGCCGGCGAAGGGTGAGAGGAAGAGGGCGAAGAGAACGGATAAGGCCAGGGTCTTCTTCATGAGGCTCCCGTCCATGGCTGGAAGACGTTTTTTGGAAATCAAAGGCATCAATCCACCTTGAGCTTGGTGAGGTCGCATTTCTTGGTCTTGATGGGCGACTCGGGCCCCACCTCCACGGTCTCCGCCTCGGGGTCGATCAAGCCCTTGTCCTTCCAATCCTGGTAGAGGAATTCCTGGACCATCCCCCCCCCGAAGAGGACGTTCATGGAACCGGGATGGTTGGACCCTCCCTCGTTGTCGTCCGAGGCGATGGGCTCCAGGTTGGAGTTCCGGATCCGCGGGTAGTTCTTGATGTCCCTGCCGGCGTAGCTGGTGTCCTCGCTGGTCACCTGGTCCAGGGGCGGGGGCCACTCGTCGGCGGCCAGGGCCTTCTGGTAGCCCGGGGATTCGCTCCGCACGGAAGGACAGAAGTAATAGCCGATCTCCGTCTGGGTCCCCTCCCAGATGGAGGGATCCTTGGTGGGGGCCAGGAGAAAACGGACGCCCCCCTCCCGGGGCCAGCCGTGGTGGCGCCTCTTGTACTGGAGAAGCATTTCGTAGACCTGGTGGAGGTTCTGCTTGCAGGCGAAGTTGTATGCCGACTCCTGCCCCGAGAAGATCCGGGGAAGGAACACGGCCATCAGGATCCCCAGGATGGTGATCACCACCAGGAGTTCCACCAGGGTGAAGCCTTTGGGGCGTTTCAATTTCCACCTCGCCGCCGGAACCAGACCAAGGGAACGAAACATGTTAGTGGCCCGGGGCCCCCGAGGCAACCGATGCCCCGGGGGGTTGCCCGGGATCGACCCGGTCAGACCTGCTTCCGCAAGGCTTCCACCTTGTTCAGCTCCTCCCAGGGGAACCCATCCCGCCCGAAGTGGCCGAAAGCGGCGGTCTTCTTGAAGATGGGCTTCTTCAGGCCCAGCTCCTGGATGATCACCCCGGGCCTGAGGTCGAAGACCTCCCGGACGGCGGCCACGAGCTTCTCGAAGGGCACCTTGCCCGTGCCGAAGGTCTCGGCCCAGATGGAGACGGGTTCGGCCTTGCCGATAGCGTAAGAGAGCTGGATCTCGCAGCGGTCGGCCAGGCCGGCGGCCACCACGTTCTTGGCCACCCACCGGGCGGCGTACGCGGCGGAACGATCCACCTTGGTCGGGTCTTTCCCGGAGAAGGCCCCGCCGCCGTGGCGGCCCATCCCGCCGTAGGTGTCCACGATGATCTTCCTTCCCGTGAGCCCGCAGTCCCCGTGGGGACCGCCGATCACGAACCGCCCCGTGGGGTTCACCAGGTACTTGGTCTCCCCGTCCAGGAATTCCGGCGGGATCACGTCCTGGACGATCTTCTCCCGAACGTCCTTCTCGATCTGCTCGTGGGTGATCTTCTCCCCCTCCCAGGAATCCAGGTGCTGGGCCGAGAAGACCACCGTGTCCACCCGCCTGGGCATCCAGTCCTTGTCGTATTCCACCGTGACCTGGCACTTGGCGTCGGGGCCGAAGTAGGGGATCGTCCCGCTCTCGCGCACGGCCTTGTGCTTTTCCATCAGCCTGTGGGCGTAATAGATGGGGAAGGGCATGTAGGCCGGGGTCTCCTTGCAGGCGTAGCCGAACATCATCCCCTGGTCCCCGGCGCCCTGGTCCCGGAAGAGGCCTTCCCCTTCGTTCACGCCCTGGGCGATGTCGGGACTCTGCTTGTCCAGGGCCACCAGGACCCCGCAGGCCTTGCAGTCCATGCCGTAGTCTTCACGGGTATATCCGATTTCCTCCAGGGTGTCCCGGACCAGGCTCTGGAAGTCCAGGCCCGCCTTGGTGGTGATCTCTCCGGCCAGCACGACGAGCCCCGTGGTCACCAGGGCCTCGCAGGCCACGCGGGAATCGGGGTCCCCGGCCAGGCAGGCGTCCAGGACCGCGTCGGAGATCTGGTCCGCCACCTTGTCGGGATGCCCGCAACTCACCGACTCCGATGAAAACAGTCTTCTTTCTTGGGCCATGTTCCGTCCTCGGTTCCTTGCTCCCTCTCTCCCCGATCAAAACGGCCGTTCATGTACGCTCTCCGCCCTCCGCCCCATCCTCTTGGGGGGGATGGAGAGTTGGAGAGGGGGGTATCCTAGGAGATTGCCCGGCCCCGATCCAAGGGGACCCCGGAAATCGAGGCCTCCCCTGCAAGAATTTTCCGCCTGAAAGGGAGCCACCCCCCCTTTTCCAGTTCCTCCAAGGTCCGGCGGGCCGCCCCTTTCCGGCCCAGGATGACCTTCCGGGCCCGGGCCCCCAGATCTTTCCTGGCCTCGGGGTGGAGGACGAAGCGCTCCAGTTCCCGGAGCAAATCCTCCTCCCCCTCCACCTGGACCAGGCCTCCCGCTTCCTTCAAAAGAGAGACATCGGCCTGGAAATTCCAGGTGTTGGGCCCAACCAGCACCGGCTTGGCCATGGCCGCCGGCTCCAGCATGTTCTGCCCGCCCCGGGTGGAGAGACTTCCCCCCACGAAGACCAGGTCCGCCACGGAATAGGCTTTTTCCAGGTCCCCGATGGTGTCCACCAGGCGCGGTGCCTCCG
>CAYQBW010000423.1:0-3492 GCA_964415725.1 uncultured Planctomycetia bacterium | reverse complement strand
TCAAAAATGGTTGCGAAAAACCGGAACATTTCTTTAAAAAGTGGAAAGAATTGTCGAAAGGCAAGGAACATAGTTGCGAGTTCAAGTCGAGGTGGCCCTTCTTTTATGCGATGTTGGGGGTGGGACCCGTAAAGAAGGGATGTCTGCCCGGGGTTCCAGGGGAAAGCTTTTGGTCGGTTCATTTTTCCTTTTCTGTCGATGGAAGGGTCTTTCAAGGTGGCGTCGATGGAGACGCGATGGGTGAATCCCTTGTCGCCTTCTTTCGCGGGAATTGCCTGTCATGGGGGTGCTTTTTCGCCAACGCTTATGTAGAAAGGGGGTATGTCCTGGAAAGGGGTGTTTTGTTGTGTACGGGGGAAGAGGAGGAATTCCCTTGCGCGGAGCGGTATCAATGGGGAGGCATTCCCGGGCCTTGGGCCTGGCTTCTCTGGTTCGGGGCCCCGTACGCTGAAAAAATAGAGAGGGACGTGAAAAAGATTGAAGAAAGGGGCGGGCTCCCCGGTGACGCGGTCATCGAGGAGCTTGAAGGCTGCCTTTTCATCAGGATGGGAAAGAAACCTGTGTACATAGAAAAGTTGAAAAAGGTTCCCTGGAGGGTCCCCGAAAAATTTTTGAGTCGGGAGGCGAAAAACCTTATCCGGTAACAAGGGATGCCGGCGCGCCGCTTGAAACAGCCATTGATTCCTTGTGGGGAAAACGCCGTGGAGAGCCGGGCTGGGACCGGGGCTCAGGTTCTTTGCTCCCTGGCACGGCGTTCGCGCTCGATGCGCTCCATCTCGGCGGGGAGGCGGTCGGGGTCTTCCACGGCCGCCTTGGAGGTCTTGCCGACGCAGAGGTAGGCGACGGGGTTCTCCCGGGGGGTGTAGCCCGACCGGCCCATGAGGATAGGGTCGTGGGCCGGGTCCAGGGACTGGACCAGGACGCTGGGCTCGTAGGTCTTGAGGGCGGCGTGGCGGAGGGCTTCGGCCCTGGGATGGTTCCTGTCGCCCACGACGGTGACAAAAAGGGGCTCGTAGAAGAAGAGGTCCACCGCCCGGGCGTATCCGGCCACATAATATCCATACTCCTTGTAGACCTTGACGAAGGCCTCCAGGGTCTCCCTGGCGGCGTCGAGGAACTCGAAGCGCCTGGAGAGGTAGGCCAGGCGGACCATGGCCTCGGCCAGGACGGAATTTTCCAGGATGGACCGGTTTCTCCTGCGCAGGCCCCCGATGGAGTGGGGGTTGCGGGGGATGTCGTAGAAGCCGCCTCCCTCGGCCCTCTGGCGGTCCAGGAGGGTCTCCACGATGTCCTCGGCCGGGAGCAGGAGGTCGGCGTTGCCGTTGAACTGGGAGGCGAAGACCAGGGCCCGAACCATGTAGGCCTGGTCCGAAAGGATCCCGGGGAGGTGGTAGGTGCCGTCCCAGTAATGGAACATACCCTTCCCCTTGATATAGAGACGGTCCAGGAGGAACTCCAGGGTCCTGTCGGCGGCTTCCCGCAGTTCGGGCTTCTCCAGGACCACCGAGGCCAGGTAGAGACCCACCACGGCCATGGCGTTCCAGTTGGTGTAGATGGTCCGGTCGATCTTGGGAGGGCCCAGTTCCCTGCGGCCCTCGGCGTCCCGGGCGTAGTAATCCGGGTCGGCGTCCATGCTCCCGAAGAAGGCGCCCGTCTCGGGGTCGTACATGAAGTTCATCATCCAGTCGACGATGCCCCGGGCCACGTCCAGGTAGTCTTCCCTCCCCAGGACCTGGGCGGCGTCCATGTAGAAGACCAGCCGGGCCGCGTTGGAATCGAGGACCTTCTCCAGGTGGGGGACCTTCCAGTCCCGCGTGGTGGAGTAGCGGAAGAACCCGCCGTCCACGGGATCGTAGATCCCGCCCTTCATCATCTGGTCCAGGGTCTTCTCCACGACCTCCCGCATGCGGGGGTCGCCGGTCTTGACGTATTGGACAAGCAGGAAATCGATGGATTCCGGGTGAGGAAATTTCTGGCCCTTGCCCCATCCGCCGTATTCGGGATCGAAGGCCTCCAGGATGGAGTCCGTCACGGTCTGGACGATGGCGGGGGAGAGGGCTCCTTCTTCCTTGCGGAGAGCGGCCTTTTCACGCTTTTCCTTCTCGGCCCACTTCTCCTGGATGTTCTCCTCGATCTTTTCCTTGTTCTTCTTGTAGAAATCCTCCACCCGCTCCAGGAGGGAGGCCAGTTCTTCGGGTTCCACGAAGATGGTGCCCGTGATGAGTTCTCCCTTGGGCGTGAGGAAGGCCACCGTGGGCCACCCGCCCATGTTGTAGCGGCCGTCGATGTCGGGCCGCTTCTCGGCGTTGACCCGCACGGGGATCCAGCCGCGCCGGATGTTCCGGAGCACCCTCTCGTCCCGGAAGACCCTCTCCTGCATGTCCCGGCAATACCGGCACCAGGGGACGACGAGCAGGAGCAGGACGGGCTTGTCCTCTTCCTGGGCCTTCTTGAAGACCTCCTCGCTCCACTCGAGCCACGGCGCTTCAGCCATGGTCAGATCCCTCCCTATTTCTGACCCGCCTCGACGGGGTTGTTTCTTTTCTCTTGAGAATCAAACAGCCTCCCCCTTGGGGGGAAGTTCCAGTTCCACCCTGGGCGCGTCGGCCCAAAGGTGGTCCAGGTCGTAGTAGGACCGGGCCTCTTCCCGGAAAATGTGAACCACCAGGTCTCCGTAGTCCATGAGAACCCACCAGCCCACTTCCAGGCCTTCCATCCTGGGAGGGGCCACCCCCTCCGCCTTGAGCCGTCCTTCCACCTCCCGGGCCATGGCCTGGGCCAGGCGGCGGTTGGCGGCGCTCACGATAAGAAAGTAATCGGTCAAACCGAGCTTCTTGCTGACGTCCAGGAGAACGGGGTCCGTTCCCTTCATGCTGTCCAGGATGGCCGCCACCCTCCTGGCGAGTTCGAGCGCTTCGATGGGCCTTTCCTCCTTTCCGGGGCCCCAGCCCCGGGCTTGCCACAACCTTCACCCCCGGGCCCTTCCCTCGGGGGCCGGGGGATTATACCCCAAACCAGCCGGGCCTCATGGGGGGCGGATGCCCGCGGCTTCCAGGAAGAGCGCCCCCGGAGCGGTCCGGTCCAGGGCCCGGATCTCCCGGGCCGTCCAGGGACGGGAGCGGGCCGCCAGGTCCAGGAGTCTTTGGAGAGTTTCCGTCCATTCTCCCGGGGGAGCCCCCCCTTGGCGGGCCAGGCGCGTTTCCAGGGAGAGGGCCCTCCGGAGAAAGGAGAGGCCGGAGTCCCGGTCCCCCCGGGCGTAAGCGAGCCCCGCCAGGCGGAGGGCAATGGCGGAACGCCGGGCCAGGAGGTGGCGCAGGCGGGGCGCCCTCCGGAAGGCTTCCTGGAGCCACTGGTCGGCCTCCCGGGCGGGGTTGGAGCCTTGGATTGCCTTCCATGCCCGGGCTTCGGGGGAGCGGGGAGGCATCCTCTCGGCCAGGAGGAAGGCCAGGGTGGCGGGCGGGTCCGGGCCGGCGGGAAGGCCCCGGGAGGCCG
>CAYQBW010000422.1:0-3501 GCA_964415725.1 uncultured Planctomycetia bacterium | reverse complement strand
GACGACCGTCGGGACGGCGCGGTGCGCCGTCCCTCGGGCGTCCCCTACGTTCCCATCGGGACTGGGTGGGACACCGGCCCGGGGATTGGGAATCATCCCGCTGCCTGGGAGGCCATACCGCGGGACGACCGTCGGGACGGCGCGGTGCGCCGTCCCTCGGGCGTCCCCTACGTTCCCATCGGGACTGGGTGGGACACCGGCCCGGGGATTGGGAATCATCCCGCTGCCTGGGAGGCCATACCGCGGGACGACCGTCGGGACGGCGCGGTGCGCCGTCCCTCGGGCGTCCCCTACGTTCCCATCGGGACTGGGTGGGACACCGGCCCGGGGATTGGGAATCATCCCGCTGCCTGGGAGGCCATACCGCGGGACGACCGTCGGGACGGCGCGGTGCGCCGTCCCTCGGGCGTCCCCTACATGGGGGCCTAGAAGGGGATGTCCTCCCTGGGGACCTCTCGTTCCTCTTCCTGCCGGTCTTGCCCTGGTTCCAGGTAGCCCCCAAAGGGGACCCTGTTCCTGGCCCGCTCCTCGCCGGTCACGGGATCTTTGAAATGGTCCGGCACGAGCCGCACCCGGACCCTCTTGCCCACCAGGTCCTTAGGTTCCAGGCTCAACTTCCCGTCCACGGGAAACCCCATGAGCCGCAAGGCTCGCTTCACCCTGCCAATGCCCTTGGGGCTCCAGATCAGGTTGTCCCAGGCCGCCGTGGTTCCTTTGTATTTCCCCCCCGCCACCACCAGCCGGAGGCCCCACATCTCGGATCCCTCCTGGTTCAGCCGGGTGCGCACTTCCGCCACCTCCACCAGGTAGACCCCGGGTGGAACCAGGGGGAGGGCCGAGGATTCGGGAATGGGACCGAAGTTGAATTCCATGGGTCGCGCCTCCTTATTGTCCGGCTCGAAACCTGCTCCGTTTCATTCGTCCCTTCTTCCCTTCCCGGGGTCACACTCTCTTTCCCTTCCCTTCCAGCGGTAGAATCCGCGCCATGGCGGCGGCTTCATCTTCCGGGCAGGCCCGGGTCGTGCCGGGGGTGGCTCCCATGGGCGGGGACTGGCGGACCCTGGCCTCGGTTCACTACGAGAACTTTCCCGTCGGTTCCCGGCTCCTGGGCAAAGAAGCCCGCCGCCATCTCCACCGGATCTACGCCTTCGCCCGGGTGGCCGACGACCTGGCCGACCAGCCCCCGGGAGGGGAGGAGGGACGCCGGGCGCTCCAGGAACTGCGGGGGGAATTCCTGGCCTCTCTCCAAGGCGCCCCGGCCCATCCCATGCTCCAGGCCCTGGCGGAAACGATCCGGGAAAAGTCCCTGGAGCCCTCCCTCTTTTTGGATCTTCTCTCCGCCTTCGAGCAGGACACCTGGAAGAAGCGCTACCAAACCCGGGAAGAAGTCCTGGATTACTGCAGGCGCTCCGCCGACCCCGTGGGAAGGTTGGTGCTCCGGGTCCACGGGATCCGCAGCGAGAGAGCCGACGAACTTTCCGACCAGGTTTGCACGGGTTTGCAGATCGCCAATTTCCTCCAGGACGTGCTTTCGGATTTCCAGGAACGGGACCGGATCTACATCCCCCTCTCGGACCGGCCCGGGTGGGACGAGGAGATCCTGCGCCGCCGGGAAGCCACCGGGCCTTTCCGGGAGTCCATCCGGAACCTCACGGCCTGGACGGCGGGGATGTTCGCCCGGGGCTGGGCCTTGACGGGCCTGGTCCGGGGCAGGCTGGCCTGGGAAGTTCGGGCCATCCTCCGTGGGGGGGTGGCCGTCCTGGAAAGGGTGGAGCGCCATGGCTACGACGTCCTCTCTCGGCCCGAGGCCCTTCGGCTTCCTTCGAGGGTCCGGCTGAAACATCTTCTTTTGGGAGTTTTTTCCACAAGACCGCCCAGGTGGCTCCAGAAGGAGGCCCGCCGTGGCTGAACCCTCCCTGGATCCCGCCCGGGTCACGCGGTCGAGCCGTTCCTCCTTTCTTCCCGCCTTCCTTTTTCTCTCCCGGCCGAGAAGGGAGGCCCTGGAGAGCGTGTATGCCTTTTGCCGGGCCGTGGACGACGTGGCCGACGCCCCGGGCGAGCAGGGAGACCGGGAGGCCGCCCTGGAGGCCTTCGAACAAGAGCTGGACCGGGTCTACGGGGGGGAGCCTTTCACTCAGCTGGGCCGGGGCCTGGCGCGGGCCGCCGAGCTTGGGGTGGCCAAGGAAGACCTGCAGGCGGTGATCCAGGGCTGCCGGATGGACCTGGCCGGCCGGAGATACCGGACCTTCCAGGACCTGAAGGAATACTGCGAAAAGGTGGCCTCTTCGGTGGGGCGGATCTGCGTGGCCGTCTTCGGGGCGGCCGTCCCAGGGGCGCGCAAATACGCCGACGCCACGGGAACGGCCCTCCAGCTCACCAACATCCTGCGCGACGTGGGCGAAGACTACCGGCGGGGACGGGTCTACCTGCCCGAGGAGGACCTGGAAGCCTTCGGCGTGGACCGGGCCTGGCTGGCCCCGGGAAGGGAGCGGTCCCGGGCGGAGCGGGACGCCCTGGAGAGCCTCTTTCGCTTCGAGGCCGAGCGGGCGCGCCGGTATTACGCCTCGAGCGACGCCCTCCTGCCCCGGGAGGCGCGGCGGCGCCTTCTTCCCGGAGAAATCATGAAAGCCGTATACAAATCCCTCCTGGCGCGGATCGAGCGGGCCGGGGCGGACCTTCCCGAGAAGAGGATCCGCGCCGGTTGGGGGGCCAAGGCCTGGGCCGTCCTGGTGACGTGGTTTCGGATCGGCCTGGGCCCGGGGCCGAGGACCAAGCCCGGGGAAGGGGGACTATGAAGGGCCGGGAGGGCCCGGACCAGGTGATCGTGGCGGGAGGCGGAACCGCCGGGATCGAACTTTGCTTTCTTCTCGCCCAGGCGGGCTGGAAGGTGGTGCTCCTGGAAGCTTCCCCCAGGCTTGGGGGGCGGGCCTTTTCCTTCGTCTCACCCCTTCTTGGGGGGATGGAAGTGGACAACGGGCCCCACGCCCTGGTGGGAGCCTACAAAGCGTTCCGGGCTCTTCTCGGGCGGCTGGGCACGGAAGGCGCCTTTTTCCACGCTCCCTCCCTGGACCTTTCTTTTCTGGATTCCCGCGGCCAGGTCCACCGCCTCCGGGCCCCGGGCTTTCTTCCCGCGCCCCTCCATCTTCTGGCGGGAATCCTCAGCTTCGGGGCCCTCACCCCGGGAGAGAAGCTCCGGACGGCCCTGGCCCTGGCGCGGCTGACCCGCAAAAAGGAGATCCCTCCCGGGACGGTGGGGGACTGGCTTCGAAAGAGAGGGCTCCAGGGCGGGCCCGCGGACTTTCTTCTCGGGCCCCTTTGCCGGGCGATCCTGAACACCCCCGAAGAAGTGGCCTCCCTGCCCCTTTTCGCCGCGGCCTTGAGGGAGAGTTTCCAGGGTCCCCCCTGGAGGGCGGCCCTCTGGATCCCCCGCCTTCCCTGGTCCCGGGTCCTAGGGGATCCGGCCCGGGACAAGCTGGCCGCCCTGGGGGTGGAGGTCCGCCT
>CAYQBW010000421.1:1915-3505 GCA_964415725.1 uncultured Planctomycetia bacterium | reverse complement strand
GGTACGGCGCCCTCCAATTGGATTGGGCCACCAAGGGCTTTTTCACATTCCGGATCCGGTCCTTTTCCTTCCTGCTCTGGGCCGGGGCATGCGGAGTTCTTTGGGTCGTGGTATGAAAGGGGCGGAGGAGGCGCGGGTCGAGGATGTGGTCGTGACGCAGCCGGATTGGGAGCATTTCTACCGCCACCTCAGGGAGCCGGGTTTCCTGGAGGGGTACCAGATCCTGGGGCTTCTGGGCCACGGGACCTTCGGGGTCGTGTACAAGGCCCGGAAGCTTTCCGTGGGCCGGCCCGTTGCGGTGAAGTTCCTCAAAGTCGACGACCCCGTCACGGGGGAGGCGGTCCTGCGGGAACTGGCCTCCCTGGAGTTTCTCGCCCAGCTGGATCATCCCAACCTGGTGAGCATCGAGGACCAGGGCGCGGTGGTCGGCATTCCCTACATCGTGATGGGATACGCCGGGGAAGAGACCCTGGCTCTCAAGCTCGCCGAGGAAGGGCCCCTCCCCCCGGCGGAAGCGGCGGGGCTTCTCGCCCAGGTCTGTTCGGGCGTCCAGGCCCTCCACGACCACGGCTTCGTCCATTTCGACATCAAGCCGGCCAACATCTTTCTCCGCGGGGGGCGGCCCAGGCTCGGGGATTACGGCCTGGCGCGCCTGATCACCACATCCAGGAGGACCCTCTCCTTCGGGAGGGGGACCCCTCTCTACATGGCGCCGGAACTCCTGGAACGGAAAGGGGACGAACGGTCGGACATCTACTCCCTGGGCGTGGTCCTCTACGAGACTCTCGCCGGAGAGCCGCCCTTCAAGGGGGATTCGGAGTGGGAGGTCATGCGCAAGCACGAGAAAGAACCCCTCCGGTTCCCCAGGGGATTTCCCAAGGTCATGAGGCCGCTCGTGGAAAAGGCCATGGCCAAGAAGCCGGGGGCCCGGTTCGCCTCGGCGGGGAAGATGGCCGAGGCCCTGGTGGCGGCGGGGGGCAAGGCCCCGGCCTACGTCCTTCCTCCCTTGAAGGAGAAGGGAAGAAAGCGGGAGTCCCGGCCCCGGCGGACCCAGGCGGGCCCCTTCCCGGGGGAGGAAGAGCCCGGGAAGGCGGGGAAGCAGGAGGGGATCCTTGGGTTCCTGGACGCCCTCCTTCTTTTGCCGGGCCGGATTCTCCGGGTGACCTTCAAGGTGAGTTTCCGCCTCTTCGGCTTCGCCCTGGAACTCTTCGTCCTGGTCTTCGTCCTGAGCATCCTTCTCAGGGTCCTGGGGCGTGTTCTGGAGGGGTTCATCAAGATCTGGTAGGAGGGGGGGATTCATGGAAGAAAGGTCCCGGAGAATCGCGAAGCTGCAGGCCGGAGACGAGGCCGAATGGGAGGCCCTGGTCCGGGAATTTTCTCCCCAGCTCTACAGGTATTTCCTGTGCCACCTGGGCCCGGGGGAGAAGGCGACGGCGGAAGACCTGGTCCAGGAGACCTTCACCGGGGCTCTTCAAGCGATCGGCCGGTTCAAGCTGGAATATTCGCCGGCACAGTTTCTTTTCGGGATCGCCCGGAACCGCCTGGTGGACCTGATCCGGAAGAGGAGGCACCGGGAGGTCCTGCTTCCCC
>CAYQBW010000421.1:0-1905 GCA_964415725.1 uncultured Planctomycetia bacterium | reverse complement strand
CCTTTTTCCCCGGCCATCGAAAATGAACCCGGATGCTTCCCCCCACGCCTCCGGACGAATCGGAGGCTTCCGGAAGGGGGGCCCACCTGGGGAGGTTCGCTTCCGGCCGGCGGTCCCCGGCGGAAAGCGCCCTCGCCTGGGAGGAAAACCTGCGCCGGCGCAAGGCCCTGGCCTCCTGCCTGCGCTCCCTGGTGGAGAATCTCTGGGAAAAGGAAGAATACGAACAGCTCAAGGTGCTGGAATTCCTCCTGGCCATGGGCGGAAGGAACAAGGAGGCCGCCCGCCTGTTCAAGGTCGGATCGGAGAGGGCCGTGGCGGGCATCAAGTTCCGGGCCCTGGGTAAGATCCGGGAGTGCCTGAGGGAGAAGGACCCTTCCCGGACCCTTTTCCCGGGCCTGTGGGCGCCCGGAGCCATGTAGAGGAGAGCTTTCTGTGGACAGGGAACAAAGAGACCGGATTCTCGAACAGGACGTGGCCCTCATCTGGAGGGAGGAGAGGGTGTCCTGTCCCCACGAGGACCTGCTGCGGGCCTGGGTGGAGGGGGGCCTCGAGGCGGGGCCCGCCGGTTTCGTGGCCTTCCACGTGGAAACCGCCCGCTGCCCCTGGTGCTCCGTCAAGGTCCAGGAGATCCGGGAAGCCCGGGAAGGCCGCCCTCTTCCGGAGAAGGCCGTGGAGAGCGCCACCGAAAAGGCCCTGAGGTCCACTTTTCTGGGGTTGCGGAAAAAATAGTTTTTCCTGGAACGGGGAAAGGGAGAATTTTTCTTCCCCAGGGACGTAATCCCTCCTGTTGGTCGATGAATTCAGACAAGAACCACGGGAGGAACACCATGTTCAAACTGATCAAGTGGACGGCGGGCGGGATCCTCGCGGCGGGGGCTCTCCTCTACCTCGTCTTCGGATCCAGCGCCCCCAGCTACGTGGGGACCGTGCTCGGGGAAGCCAGGAAGACCGTCAAGGAAGCCATCCCGATCCAGTTCGAGATTCAGCGCTCCGAGCGCCTCATCCGGGAGATCTCCCCCCAGATCCAGGCGTGCCTGAAGGACGTGGCCACGGGCGAGGTGGAGATGGAGGACCTGAAAGAGGACATCGCCCTCCTGGAGAAGAGGGAACGGGAGCTTCACGACCGGGTCCTGAGGCGAAAGAAACTCCTGGAGGCCGGAAAGCCTGTTTACTACATCGCGGGTCTTCGAATGGAGAGAAGCCGGTTGGAAATGGACCTGGGGCGGGTGTTCGAGGAATACAGGAACTGTGTCTCCCTGCTCCAGGGAAAGAGAAGGCTTCTCCTGGGGCAGCAAAGGGCCCTGGAAGCGGCACGGCGTAAACTTGCCGCCGTCCTGAACGAGAGGGCCCGGCTCCAGGACATGTTGAAGAGCCTGAAGGCCCAGAAGCGACAGGTCGACGCCCTGGCGGCCCAGTCCCGGAAATTCGACCTGGACGACTCCAACCTGGTGCAGGCCCGGGAGGCCCTCAAGGAGGTCAAGAAGAGGCTCGACGTGGCGCAAAGGATGCTGGAGGCCAACTTCCTGGACATGGCGGACCTGGAAGAGGGGGGAAACAAGAAGTCCGGGAAAGACATCCTGGCCGAGGTGGACCGGTATTTCCGCCGGGAAGCCGGGAACGGGAGGCCCCCGAGGGTTACGAAACCGGGAATGGAAACGGTTCGGACCCTGGAGGCCCG
Organism: uncultured Planctomycetia bacterium; assembly: GCA_964415725.1. GTDB lineage: Bacteria > Planctomycetota > UBA1135 > UBA1135 > JALUZX01 > JALUZX01. The sequence continues at coordinate 227 of CAYQBW010000421.1, read as the reverse complement.
GCCCGGGGAGGGAGGCCTGTAAGGGGCTCCCTCCCGGAGGGGAGATCGAGAGATCCCACCCGGGGAACGAGGGAAAGAAGGCGCCATCCTTGCGCGGGCCCGGGGAAGCCTCCCCGGGCCCGCTTTTTTTTGCCTCCTCCGCAGAATCTGTGGGTCCTTGGAGGGCCAAAAAAGCGAAAAGTTCCCCGAACAGCCCGCAAAAGGGCCAGCTCCCGGCCTCCCAACCC
>CAYQBW010000420.1:0-3507 GCA_964415725.1 uncultured Planctomycetia bacterium | reverse complement strand
GAGGGAAGGCTCTGGGTGGGCTCGGACATGCCCGAGGACGCCGGGGACCACCTCTACAGGCTGGATCCTTCCACGGGCATGGTGGACCGGGTCATTCCCTCGCCCGTGGACGACCTGCGCTCCCTGGCCTGGGACGGGAAGGCCCTCTGGGTGGGGACCCGGCGCCAGACCCTGGTCCGGGTGGACCCCGTGGACGGCTCGGTCCTCCGGAAGGTCCCTCCCCCTTCCAAGTCGGTTTCAGGTCTGACCTTCGACGGAACCTACCTCTGGTCCGGCGACAGGGGGGCGGACAAGATCTATCTCGTAGAGCCCCGCTCCGGCGAGGTGATCTTCGCCTTCCCCGCCCCCGGGCCCAGGGTCTCGGGCCTCTCCTGGCGGGAGGGCTTCCTCTATGTCTTGGATTACCAGGACAGGAAGGTCTACCAGGTCCGGACCCGAGGGGAGGAAGTGGCCTGGACCTGGGGGCCGCGAAAGGTTCATCTCTGCTACCGGGTGATCCAGCACAACCGGGGGGACAAGCCCGCGGAGAGGCTCACCGCCTGGATCGCCGTGCCGAGGGAGGACGCCCGCCAGAAGTTCCTCTCTCCCATCCGGTGGACGCCGGCGCCGGCGGGCTTCGAGACCGACGAGTGGGGGAACAAGTTCGCCCGCTTCGATTTCGCCAAGGTGGCCCCGGGAAAGAGCGTGGAGGCCCGGATGGACGTGGACCTGGAGCTCTGGAATCTCAGGCGCTGCATCTACCCGGACCAGGTCCGGGGCCTGGAGGCGGTCCCAAAGGCGGTCAGGGAGAAATACCTGGCCGACGGCGCCAAGTTCCAGCTCTCCGACCCCTTTCTTAAGAAACTCGCCCGGGATACGGTGGGCTCCGAGAAGAACCCCTGGTGGATCGCCCGCAGGCTGGCCCGGGCCGTGGGGGAGCGGACGAGCTACGAGCTCTCCGGGGGATGGGAGCCGGCGCCGGTGGTCCTGAAGCGGGGCTCCGGATCCTGTTCGGAGTATACCTTCGCCTTCATCGCCCTTTGCCGCGAGGCGGGCCTGCCGGCCCGGTTCGCCGGGTCCGTGGTGGTCCGCGGCGAGGACGGATCCTTCGACGACGTCTTCCACAGGTGGGCCCAGGTCTACCTTCCCCCCTTCGGGTGGGTGGACTGGGACGTCCAGGCCGCCGATTCGCCCCTTCGGGGCGTCTTCGCCGAGAGACTCTGCGTCAGGGCCAACCGCTACCTGGTCACCACCCTGGGCGGCGGCCTGAGCCGCATTCTGAAATGGGAATACAACTCCCAAGTCGCAGCTCGAACCGCCGGCCGCTCCGATATCCTGGTCGAACGATACGGCGAGTGGTCGCCGCTGAAGTAGTGAACTCTACACGTTACTCTTTTTTCAGGGTCACCTCGTTGTGTATTCCCGTGAGGGTCAGGACCTTGGGGCGGTAACCGGGGGCGGAAACCTTGATTCGAGGAACTTCTCCGCTGGGAAAATAGAAAGGTGCGCCCATGACGGTGATTTGTTTCTTGAAGTCTCTTCCCCAGCCAACCGTATAGAATTGGAGCGGGTTCCCGTCTTCTCCCAGCACTCGATCCAGGACCTGGATCTTTCCTCGAAGGTCGATTTTCTCCAGGCGCGGATCGCTGGTTCTCTTTCCCCACTCGACCCGGATTCCCGGGATTTCCAGGAGAGGGATGGAACTTGCCGGGAGAAGGACTTTCAAAGTCATCCTTCCTCCCGGCAGGCCCTTCCAGGAGACGAGGTTTCCTTCCCTCAAAGGTTCGAAGCGGCGGCGGCCCTCGGTTTCCTGCTCCAGGAAGACGCGCGCGCCTTGGAGGGAAACCCCCTTGTCCAGGAGAAAGGATGCGGCCGCGGAGCCTCCTTTGCGGAGGACGATCCTCAAATTTTTTGCCCCGGGAAAGATCCTCTGCTCCTCGTCCTGGAACCAGCCGTCCTTCCACGCGCGAAGGCGGTACTTCCGGAAGGAAAGGTTGCCGTAGATGCGGAATTCCCCGTTTTTCCCCGACTCCGAGGAAAGGAAGAAATGTTCCGTTGGGGAGGATCCGGGAGCCTGGGTTTCCGGGGGGAGAAGGTTCAATTCCACCCCGGCCAGGGGCTTTCCCTGAGGATCCTGGACTTTGCCTTCGGCGAGCACAGGCTGGGCCCTGAGCCGGATGTCTCCCAGTTCGGTTTCCCCGGGAGGGAGGAAAGGGGGAAGGTGGATCGATGCCTCCAGGTGTTCGGAGGGTATGTAGAAGGCCAGCAGGGCGGGATTCCCTCTTGGGGGCCCCTTTGGAAGGTCCAAGGTGAAACGCCCCTTGGAATCGGTCCGAAACGCTCTGTCGAAAAAGGAAAAAGAGAACGAGGGGAGGCGAACGATTTCTTCCCGCGCGGCCCGTTTCCAGAGCACCTGGCATTTCGAGGCCGGTTTCCCGGAGGGCAGAAGGAGTCGTCCTTTAAGAAAGGAACCCTGGTCGCTCGGTTTCAAGAGAAGGTGGAATACTTTGGTCTCTCCCGGAAGGGTGGGGCCCGGGGCGAGAAGGGCGCCGATGAGGGATCTTTTCTTCCCACTCTTCCCCGAGGAGGCGGAATCCGGGTCCTGTAGCGCAAAGACGACGAGGTTCAGGCCCAGCCCGACGAAGGGAAAGAGAGCCTTTCCTTTCTTCGCCGATTGAAACTGTCCGCTTTCAAGGAGACTCAGTGCCATGCGTTGGCCTTCATTCTCTCCTGTTTCGCCTTCCTCTTCCCGGTTCAAGACCACCAGGGTGTCCCCCTTGGGAGGGGACCCTCCCGGGCCCTCGATTTCCACCAGGACTTTCCCCGTCGGCGGGAGTTCGAGGACGACGGGTTTTCCCCGGCCCGCCGCGGGGTCGAGTTTTTTCACCACGGGTTTTTCCATGGGAACCAGGAGGGATACCTTGGCTTCCCCCCGAAGGAAGGCAAACACCAAGGAAGGGGTTTGGAGAGGAAATTCGGCCGTTCCGGAGGGGCCCTTGGTAAGGGCGCGAAGCCGGGGAAAGCGAAAAGGGCCCGGGAGGGAGGTCAACCCGACGGGAACGCCGGGGACGGGCCTTCCAAGGGGATCCACCACCCGGACCAGGATTTCCGGCGGTGGCGAGATTTCGATTTTCAGGGGAGGGGAGGCGTCTTCGGGGATTTTCAACAGACCCAGGAGGCCGCCTTTCTTCGCCAAAACGGCGCAGCCCGTGGGCGGGTCCGGGGGATGGATCCACGCGGCGCCTTCGATGCCGGCGTGCCTTTTTTCGAGAACCTCGCCGGCGGGAGGCTCCCATCCGTTCATTCCCTTTTTTCCCCATGGAAACGGTCCGGAGGAATCCCAGGAAGAAGTAGAGATGGAATCTACGAGAAAAATATCGGCGAAGGGAACAGGCTCTCCGGTCCTCTCGTCCACGACGATCACCTTCCACCCCTTTTCTCCGGGCTTTTTCCCGCTTTCGGGATTCACCAGGGGTTTTCTAGAACCGGTCCCGCAGCCGGAAGGGGAGGGGCGGGTAAGGCTTTTTG
>CAYQBW010000419.1:0-3524 GCA_964415725.1 uncultured Planctomycetia bacterium | reverse complement strand
CCCGCCTTGGTCCGGAAATCCTGGACAGGCCCAAGGCGGGGTTCTCCATCCCCCTGGCCCGCTGGACGGGCAAGGACCTGGATCCGCTTGTGGGGGAGTCCCTGGAAGGGGAGGCGGCCCGGCTCCTCCTGGACCGGAAACAAGCCGAGGTATGGAGGGAGGAGCATCGTTCGGGGCGACGGGACAGATCCGAGGCCCTCTGGGCCGTCCTGGTGCTCCACCGCTGGTGGGAGAGATGGGGAAAGGGGGGAGAATTGTGAACGTTCTGGTCCTGACCGGGCTCTTTCCCGATCCCCGCAGGCCCCGGCACGGAATCTTCGTACAGCGCTTCCTCCAGGCCCTGGAGAATACGGCTGGATGGAAACTCAAGGTTCTCGCCCCAAGGCCCGTTCCTTTTCCCCCCCTGGGGAAGCTGGGCGCTCATCCCCTCGATCCCGGCCTCCTTCCTCCCCCCAGGCTCAAGATCGACGGGCGCTGGGTGGAATACCCCAGGTATCCCCACCTGAGAGGAGCGGGCGTCCCATGGCAGGCATGGTCCGTGGCCAGGGCCTCCTGGAAAATCTACAAGGAGTATTGTTCCAGGGAGAGGTACAAGGCGGTCTTCGGGATCTACCTCTATCCCTACGGGGCGGCCGCCGCCAGGCTTGCGGGAAGACTGGGTCTTCCCTTGATCCTTTCCGGAAGGGGGACGGACGTGCTGGTGCTGGGAAAGAAGTTGTTTCTTTCGGGCCAGGTGCGGAAGGCCCTCCGGAAGGCTTCCTTCCTCCACGCCGTCTCCCAGGAACTGGCCCGGGAGATGGAAAGGATCGGCGGCCTGCCCGGCGGGACCGTGGCGGTCGTGGAGAACGGCGTGGATCCGAAACTCTTCAAACCCGGGCTGGGGACGGGATACCGGAAGAAGTGGGGGATTCCAGGGTCGGCCACCTTGGTGCTGAACGTGGGCCGCCTGGACCCGGTGAAGGGCCAGGATCTCCTGGTGGAAGCCCTGGCCCTCCTGGACAAGACCTACCACCTGGTAATCGTCGGGGAAGGGCCCTACAGGGAGCACCTGGAGTCCCTGGCGGAGAAGAAGGGCCTGGCCGACCGGGTGCACCTGGTGGGCGCCTTGAGTCCCCAGGAGCTCTCCCTTTGTTACCGCGACGCCGATCTCTTCGCCCTCCCCAGCAGGAGGGAAGGGTGCCCCAACGCGCTCCTGGAAGCCCTGGCCTCCGGTGTGCCCTGCGTGGCCCGGGCGGTGGGAGCCGTTCCTTCCATCCTGGAGGAAGGGCGGCTGGGGACCCTTGTGACCGAAGAGAGCCCCGAGGCCCTGGCCACCGCCCTGGCCCGCACCCTGGGAACGGTCTTCCCTCTCCACGAGTCGGGGGATTTCGGCAGGAGGAGGTCCTGGGAAGCCATGGCCGAGCGTTTCGCGCACCGTGCCGAGAGGGCCCTGGGATGGAGATGAAAAGGATCCTCTACCACCACCGGACCCGGGCCCGGGACGGCCAGGCCGTCCACGTCCGGTTCCTGATCAACGCATTCAGAGCCCTGGGACACCAGGTGAAGGAGGTTTCCCTGGTCCGCCACGGAGACCAGGGCTCCGCGCCGGGGAAGGGAGGAAAGCTCTTCTTCCTGGCCTTTCTCCTTCCCAGGTTCACCCTGGAGATCCTGGAACACCTCTACGGGAGCGTGGGGACCCGGAAGATCCTGGCCGCGGCCAGGGGGTTCGAACCGCACTTCATCTACGAGCGCTACGCCCTTTCCAACCTGGCGGGGATCCACGCCAAGGAGAAACTGGGCTTGCCCCTTTTCCTGGAGGTGAATTCCCCCATGGTCCTGGAGATGGAACGGCTGGGGAAACTGGTCTTCCGGCGGTGGGCCAGGCGGGTGGAATTCCAGATCTTCCAGAGCTCCGACCTGATCTTCGCCGTCTCGGGGGTCTTGAAGAAGATGCTCGTGGACCAGGGCGTGTCCCAGGAAAGGATCCTGGTCCAGCACAACGGCGTGGATCCTTCCCTTTTTCCTCCCTGGGAGGAAAAAGAAAAGATCCGGAAGGAGCTGGGCCTGGAAGGGAGGAGGGTGATCGGTTTCTCCGGCTTCCTCCGGGAGTGGCACCGGATGGACATGGCCCTGGAGAGCATGGCCAGCCTGGTTAGGTCCGGGTTCGAGGACCTGCTCCTCCTGGTCGTGGGCGGAGGTCCCGGGTGCAAGCCTCTCCGGGAACAAGCCGCTTCCCTCGGCGTGGGAGACCGGGTGCGGATCACCGGGGAGATGGCCCCCGAGGAGGTCCCCCGCTGGGTTTCCACCTTCCACGTAGGGGTCCTTCCGGCGATCAACGCCTATGCTTCGCCCTTGAAACTCTTCGATTACCTGGCCGCGGGAGTTCCCGTGGTGGCGCCGGACCAGGAGAACCTGAGGGAAGTGGTGGAGCACGGGAAGACGGCCCTCCTCTTCGAGAAAGGCAATCCCCTGGCTTTCGAGGAGTCGGTGAAAAGCCTCCTGGAAGACCGGGAACTGGCCGATAGGATCGGAAGAAACGGAAGGGCCTCCATCGAGGAGAGAGGGTTCACGTGGAAGGAAAACGCCAGGAGGGTGATCCGGGCCTATGAGGAGCGATTCGGGAACTCCCGGGACTGACGCCCCGGCCCGCTCCCTTCGCCTTCCTTGGTGGGCCCTGGCCCTTCCCCCCCTGGCCGTCATGTGCTGGGGCCCTTTCCACTGGATGATCCGGTATCGCTGGTTCCACGGCGACGGGCTCTACGAGCACGCCCCCTTGTTGTTCGTCTTCGGGGCCTGGATTCTCTGGAGGGACTGGAAGGTCTTCACCGCTCCGCCCCGTGGTTCCAGCCCCTGGGGCCTGCCCGTGCTGGGCTTTGGTGTTTTGTCCTACCTGGCCGGGGTCTTCCTCTACAGGGATTCCCTTTGCGGGTTCGCCCTGATCCCCATCCTGGCGGGCCTTCTTTTGGTGGACCAGGGAGGGGCCCGGACCAGGAGGCTTCTCCCCCTGGTCCTCCTCCTTCTTTTCGCCGTCCCCCTTCCGGACCAGGTTCTCAAGGCCGCCACCTTCCCCATGAAGATGGCCTCCACCAGGGCGGGAACCTCCCTGGCTGCGATCTTCCTGGACGGCCGGTTCCTCCAGGCCGGCACGGAAATCTACTTCCCGGGCCAGGCGCAACCCCTCGTGGTGGGAGACGCCTGTTCCGGCATGCGCTCGGCCATTGCACTGCTCACCCTTGGATACTGCCTCGCGTTTTTCTTCGGCCCTGCCGGGCCGAGGCGGTGGATCCTGCTTATGGCCTCTCTTCCGGCGGCTTTCCTGGCCAATGCCGTTCGGATCGCCGTCCTGTGTCTTCTGGCTTCCCGCTTCGGCGTCCCTTTCGCCGCCGGGAGGATGCACACTTTCATGGGTTACGTCCTCTACCTCACGGCCTTCCTCCTTCTTCTGGGCGTGGACCTCCTGGCGCGGAGATTCCTCCCCGGGAAGAGGGCCCGGGAGGAGGTGTCGTGAAAGGGGCCAGGACGGCGGCTCTCCTCCTCCTCTGGGG
>CAYQBW010000418.1:0-3550 GCA_964415725.1 uncultured Planctomycetia bacterium | reverse complement strand
CTCCAGGGGAAGGACCCTTCCCCCGAAGGATGCCTTGGGCTCCAGGGGGGGCAGGGGAAGGTTTCCCTGGTTTCTGACTCTCACCCGGACCTCCAGGGGGACCCCTGCGGCGGCCAGGTTTCCCGCGGGCAGGAGCGACGTGATTCCCGCCCCCGACGAGGAGCCTCCTCCGGCGGGGACCAGGACCAGGGAGACGCCCGACCGGCCCAGGGCGGCCAGGCTCTTTCTCAGGGAGGGGTCCGGGCCGCTTCCGCCGGCGGACCAGTCGGTCTTCCGGAAATCACTGAAGAGGTAGGCGGCGACCTTTCTCTTTTCCGGCCCGGCGAATTCCTTGGCCCGCCGCGCGATGCTTCCCAGGAGGCGGGCGGGACGCAGGCGAAGCCCCGTGGGGGAGAGCCCGGAGGTCTCTTTTTCCAGAAGGCCCAGGGTTTCCCTGGTCAGGGGCCTCCCGTCCAGGAGGGGGGAGTCCGGCCTGGAGGAGAGGAGGAGGGTGATCCTGTCGCCCCGGCGCCTCTCCATGAGCCCCCGGGCGAGCTGGAGGGCCCGGACTCCGGCTTCCTGGAGCAGGGTCCTTCCCCCCTGGGCCTGGCTCATGCTGGCGGAGTCGTCCAGGAGCAGCACGTGGTGGGCGCCCTTTTCGCCGGCCAGGGAGGCCAGGAGGCCCGGGCCCGAGGAGAGGGGCCGGGCCGCCAGGAGGGCCAGGAGGGCCGCGGCGGCGGTCCTAAGGAGAAGGAGGAAGATCTCCTCCAGGAACATCCGCCGCCGGGTCTTCTCGAGGGCCGCCAGGAGGAACTCCATGGCAGCCCACGCCCTCCTGCGGAACCTCCTCCTGTTGAGGATGTGGATCAGGATGGGGATTCCCGCCAGGAGGAGACCCCAGAGGAGACCCGGGTGGAGGAAGGCGGCCGTCACTTCGCTCCTCCGCCTTGGTTTCCGGAACCGGGTTTTTCAAGGGAGGGGGGCATGGGGTCACCTCTGGAAGGCCGGGACGTAGCCCAGGGGAAGCTGGAGGATGATGAGGGAGACCGACGTTCCATACACGGCCCCCGCGGCGCTTTGGTTCCAGGAGCCGTTGGTCCTCTGGTGGGAGAGAAGGTTGCGGGAGATGGCGGCGTAATATTTTTCCCAGTCCTCCCCTCCCCTCTGGTAGAGGGCCTGGGCCAGGTAGTTGTGGGCGTAGAAGAAGAAATTGCCCCCGATCATCGAGGGGGAGAGGTGCCGCCTGGCGAAGGCGAGTGCCTTTTCGGCCAGGGGATGGTCGTAGCGGCCCGCCTCGTAGAAGACGGCCACGGCCGCGGCGGTGATGGCGGGACGGCCGTTGCCCCGGGCACGGACCCTGTATCGGATCCCCCCATCCGGATTGGAGGATCGGACGATGTAGCGGACGGCCCCGTCGATGACCTTCTTGGGCACGGGAATCCCGGCGTCCCTGCAGGCCCGTAGGGCCTGGATCTGGGTGACCGTGACCGATCCCTCGTCGTCTTGGGACGTGGGGGAGTAATACCAGCCCCCGTCCATGGACTGGGACGCGGCGGTGAGGCGCACCGCCTTTTCCAGGACGCGCCGGATCACGGCCTGGCGGCGGGCGTCTTCCTCCATGCCGTAGACCTCGGCCAGGAAGAGCATGGCGAAGCCGTGGCCGTACATGGGGCTCCCCTCGGGAGGCTGGGTGGCGATGAGCCCGGAAGGGTGGACGTTTCGGAGCAGGAACTGGACGGCCTTCTGGACCGCCGGGGCGTAAGGACCCCGGGTGGGAGTGGAGCCCGAGGAGAGCAGGGCCAGGCCCGCCATGGAGGTCATGGCCACGGGGACGTCCCCGAAGGACCCGGCGGAGCGCCAGGACCCGTCCTGGTTCTGGTTGCGGGCGAGCCAGTCCAGGCCCTTGCGGACGGCCCTGAGGATCCTTGGCGTCATCTCGGGAGGCAGGGCCCGGCCGGGGGGGGAGAGGAAGAACAGGGAGAGAAGAAGAATGGGGGGTCTTCTCGTTTTCATGGGACCTCCTCCCCGGCGGCTTCCAGCGAGGCCTGGAGAAAATCCAGGAAGATCCGGTCCGCCTCGGGCTCCCGGCCGGCGGCCCGGAGAACCTGGAAGTGGAGGTAATACAAGGAGACCCGGTCCAAGGGATTTTCCGCCTCCTTCTCCGCCCGGGCCAGGACCTGGAGGGCCTTTTCTTTTTCGTTCTTTTCCAGGTGGAGCCGGGCCAGGTCCAGGCTCCAGGCGGGGCCCCGGGCCTTCTTCATCACCCGGGGAGCCTCCGAGAGGGCCTGCTCGAGACGCCCGCAGAGAGCCAGGCGGCGTGCCCTCTCCTCCGGGGCGGAGGCCCGGGCGGTCCAGGCGCGCCATTGGACCCAGAGGACGGCCTGGTCCCGGGTGGTCCCCGCCAGGAAGGGGCCGCGGGCGTAGAGGTTCATGGGGCCCGGCGGGCGGCCGGGGAGCTTGAGAAAAGCCTTGGAGTGGGGCGGGGCCTTCTCCACGGCCAGGACGCCGCCGGCCACGGGAAGAAGGACGGAGTCCCTGGTCAGCGTTCCTCTTCCCTCGACGGAAGGGATTTCGGTTTCCCAGATTTTTCGGCCCGTGCGGGTCTCCAGGGCCATCAGCTTGCGTCCCGCCAGGTAGACCGTGTCCCGGTCGCCTCCCACCAGGTGGTCCACGGCGGGAGGGAACCTCCCTGGCTCCCTGGGGTCCCTCCTGGAAGATCGCCAGACGAGGCGTCCGTCCAGGGAGGAGATGCCCAGGGCGTAGTCCCCGTCGGGGGGCGCCAGGGCGAGGAGGTCCCCGAGAAAGAGGGGGCGGGAGACCTGGAACCCGGGGGCCGGAATTCCCCCCGAAGGGATCGTCCAGCCGCCGGCCCACTTCTCCGGGGCGTGGAGGAGGGGCGCCTCCGGGTCCTTCCTGGGATAGGCCTGGAGCCAGAGGACCCGTCCCTCCCGGGCGTCCACGGCGCACACGGCCCCCGCGCCTGTGGGGACGAAGAAGACCCCGGCCCGGGCCGCCATGGGCGGGGCCGGGGGGCGGACGTAGCCGGTGCCCCCGCCGTGGAGGAAAGCGGTCCAGAGGATTTTCCCGGAGGATCCGTCCAGGCCCAGGAGGTAGAAATTCCCCGAGGCCTGAAGCAGGAGGGCGACGACGCCCCGGGAGGCGGCGGGACCCGAAAGGATCACGCCGTGGGACAGGGGGGCGGGGAGCTTGGATACCTCGAAGGTCCAGGCGGGTCTTTCCGTGGAGATCCGGAAGGAGGCGAGCTTTTTCGGGACCCAGGCGGGGGTCCCCCTCATGGCCAGGAGGCGGAACTCCCTTGGGGTAGGGGAGAATTTCCAGGGGCAGAGAAGGTAGAGCATGTCTCCTTCCAGGGCCGGGAGTCTCTCGGCCATGGCCCAGGGAGCCAGGATGGGGGACGGCATGGAGGGGTCGACTCCCAGGCCCGAGGAGCTCTGGGACTCTTTGCGGATCCTCCCCAGGAGCCGGCCCGTGGCGGTGTCCAGGATGTCTACCCCGTCTTTTCCCCGCAGGAAGAAGCGGTTTCCTTCGAAGGCGATCCAGGGGGTGGAGA
>CAYQBW010000417.1:0-3554 GCA_964415725.1 uncultured Planctomycetia bacterium | reverse complement strand
CCCGTGGGGAGGAACGAGAAACTGGAGACGGTCGAACCCAAACGGCAGGAATCCTACCTGAACACCCTCCTGGCCCGGGCGCCGAATCTCAAAAAGACGTCGGGGAAGGAAGAAGTCATTCCCGCCATCCCCAGGGGAATCGAGCTGGCCCGGAAGGCCCCGGGCATCACGGCCCTTGCCTTCTTCGTTCCAGGGGCGGTCACTCTTCTCCTTGCCCTTTTGTTGGCGGCCCAGGCCTTCCGCCGGCCCTACCCGGCCTTCCTCCTCCTGGCCTTCCTCTCCCTTCTCTTCATGGCCGGCCTGGACCGCTCCCTGCTCCGGCGGAACCTGGATGTCCTACGGGACCCCGAGGCGGCCCTTCCCGACCGGATCCTGGCGGCCCGATGGGCGGAGGACACCTTCTTCTTCCGGAGGCTGGCCGTAAGGGAAGGGGTGAGCCTGGCGGAAGACAAGGCCTTACCCGAGGCCGCCCGAAAAGCCGCCGCCTCCCTGGGAAGGATCTACGTCCCTTCTACCCGGTGAAGAGGGGAGGCCCCCCGAAAGGCCTCCCCTCCACAAAAATCCGTAAACGAATCAAAAGCCGAACTGGACCACCAGGGCCTCGCTCAGCTCCAGCCCCAGGGAAGGGCTGGTCCGGAGCGCCATCCCCTGGAAGTAGAACAGGGGGCCCACAAGGGCCGGGTTGTTGGGGATGGGAAGGACCAGCATGTTGGAGACTCCCGCCGGGTTGAGAACTCCCGTGGAGACCATCTCCATCTTGGCAGGATAGAGGACGCACCCTTTGAAGCCCAGGGCCGCCAGATCCAGTGGGAACATGGAGGAGCCGAACCCGATGAATCCCATGGACAAGGGACGGCCCTGAACGATCTGCAGGTACAGGGGCTTGCCCAGCTGGGCGTTCAGCCCGGTGGAGAGGGTCAAGGGCCCGGTCCCGCAGGCCACGCCGTAACGGCCGATGCTTCCGTGGAACTTGACCTGGCCGCCCTTCATGACGGTCTTCACGTCCGCCGCGGAGAGGGCGAAGCGGTAGACCCGGACGTCGTCGAGGATCCCTTTCAAATAGCAGCAGGTCGCCGCCCGCAGAACCGCGCCCAGGGAAACCTGGTTCATGGTGTAGGTGCCGTGATTCGGGCTCCTGGTCCCGATTCCGGTGAAGGAATAATCGAAATTGGCCGTATCACGCACGCCGTCCACGTAGAGCGCGGCCTTGCCGGACACGTCCACCCAGGCCACGTGGTGCCACTTGTCGTCGAAGACGGTGGTATTCGAAACCAGGCGGACGAATCTCCCCTGGTCGTTCCGGATGTAGACCCTGAGCTTGTCCGTCTTCTTGTAATAGGAAGACCCGCTTCCCAGGGTGAAGAGGGGGGCGTTGCTCTTGTTGCTTCCCTCGGAGTAGACCCGCTTGTCGTTCTGGGCGGGAGCCTTGACCCAGAAAGTGATGCTGTAGGGGTGGCCCTTCCCGTCGTAGATGGGCAGGGCCTTCTTGATGTTGATCTGCACGTAGTCGTCCACCCCGTCGAAGGAGAGGGCGTTCCCGATCTTCCCCGCGACCCAGGGGTTGCCCGTGAAGTTCTTCAGGACCCCGTCGTTCTTGAAGGGCGAAGTGTCGGCGGCGGTGGTTCCCGTCTTCTCGTCGAGCCTCCAGTAGCCCGCCCAGGGAACCTGGGCCAGGCCTTGTCCCGCGAGAAGGCCAAAAGCCAGGAAAAAAGAGAGCCTTCCGAATTTCATTACACACCTCCGTTGAGAAAAAAAGAAAAACCCATGAACCAAAAAACCGCCAGCCCTGCCTCAGGCTTGCACGAAAGGCTTGCACGAAATCTTCGACAAGCATTTCCTCCTCGTCACACAGGGAGGCCTTCCAGAGGTGAAGGCGGCCTTCGAACCTACATCCCGAACTGCACCACCACGACCTCGCTAAGCTCCAGCCCCAGGGAAGGGCTTGTCCGCAAGGTCAACCCCTGGAAGTAGAACAACGGGCCCACCAAGCTGGATTTGTTGGGGATGGGAAGAACCAGGATATTGGAGACTCCCGCCGGGTTGAGGGCGCCCAGGGGGAGGGCCAGGATTCCCGAAGGGTAGAGGGTGCACCCCGTGAAGCCCAGGGCCGAGAGATTCAAAGGAGACATGGATGACCCGACCACGATGAACCCCATGGACGAGGGGGTCCCGTATACGACCTGAAGGTAGAGAGGCTTCCCGATCCGGGCGTTCACCCCGGTGGAGAGGCCCAGGGGACCGGCCCCGCAGGCCACGCCGTAATGCCCGATGCTCCCGTGAAATTTCACCTGTCCGCCGCCCATGACGGTCTTCACGTCCGCCGCCGAGAGGGCGAACCTGTAGACCCGGACGTCGTCGATCAAACCCTTGAGGAAGCAGCAGGCCGTGGCCCTGAGTACGCCTCCCAAGGAAACCACGTTCATGGTGAAAGGCCCGTGGCTCCTGCTCCGGGTCCCGGGGCCCGCAAAGGAATAATCGAAATTCGCCTTATCACGCACTCCGTCCACGTAGACCGCGACCTTGCCGGAGACATCCACCCAGGCCACGTGGTGCCACTTGTTATCGAATACGGTAGCCTTGCTCGCCGCACGCCAAAAACGTTTGTTGTCGTTCCGCATGAAGACCATGAGCTTGTCTCCCGTTCCAGCGGAGGTGGATCCGGATCCCAAGGTGAAGAGAGGGACGTTGCTCTTGTTGCTTCCCTCGGAGTAGACCCGCTTGTCGCTCTGGGCGGGCGCCTTGACCCAGAAGCAGATGCTGTAGGGAGCGCCCTTTCCACCGTAAATGGGCAGGGCCTTCTTGATCTTGATCTCCACGTAGTCGTTGACCCCGTCGAAGGAGAGGGCGTTGCCGATCTTCCCCGCGACCCAGGGGTTGCCCGTGAAGTTCTTCAGGACCCCGTCGTTCTTGAAGGGTGAAGCGTCGGCGGCGGTGGTCCCGGTCTTCTCGTCGAGCTTCCAGTAGCCCGCCAAGGGAACCTGGGCCAGGCCTTGTCCCGCGAGAAGGCCGAAAACCAGGAAAAAGGAAAGCCTTCCGGATTTCATAACATACCTCCATTGAAAAAAGTGGGATTCACACGAGACATAGCCCCTCCTCGAGGGGCGAAAGGTTGAAACAAACAATCTTTCTGAATATGCCCTCCCTTTCCGAGAGGTGAAGCGGCCTTCGAGTCTACATCCCGAACTGCACCACCACGGCCTCGCTAAGCTCCAGCCCCAGGGAAGGGCTTGTCCGCAGGGTCAACCCCTGGAAGTAGAACAACGGGCCCACCAGGTTGGGGTTGTTGGGGATGGGAAGAACCAGGATATTGGAGACTCCCGCCGGGTTTAGGGCGCCCAGGGGGAGGGTCCGGATTCTCGAAGGGTAGAGGGTGCACCCGGTGAAGCCCAGGGCCGAGAGGTTCAGGGGGAACATCGACGATCCGTATACTATGAACCCCATAGACAAAGGGGTCCCGTATACGACCTGAAGGTAGAGAGGCTTCCCGATCCGGGCGTCGACCCCGGTGGAGAGGCCCAGGGGACCGGCCCCGCAGGCCACGCCGTAATGCCCGA
>CAYQBW010000416.1:498-3555 GCA_964415725.1 uncultured Planctomycetia bacterium | reverse complement strand
GGTTCTCCCTCCCCGCTCTCCCCCTCCTCCTGGCGGGCGGAATCCTGGAGGCCCTGGCCCGACCCTTCGGCAAGAGGCCCCTCTTTTCGGCCCACACGGTCCGGAAACTGGCCGCGGACCTTCTCTACAGCGGGGAGCGCCTCTTTCTCGAAACCAGGTTCGAACCTCCCTACTCCCTCCAACAAGCCCTGGAAAGGACCGCCCGATGGATCGAAGAAGAAGGCATCTCACCCTAGGATTAGGCCCGTGATCCGTTACGCCCTTCTCCCCTGGAACCTGGCCTTCAGGCCCCTTCGGCCCTGGACGGGCCCCCTCCACATCCAGCTCGAACCCACCAACGCCTGCAACCAGCGGTGCCTCATGTGCACCCGGGACAGGCTGATCAAGAAGGCCGAATTCCTGGAGGAAAAGGGCTTTAGGAAGATCCTGGACGAAATCCGCCCGAAGAAGATGAACCTCTCCGGCCTGGGGGAGCCCTTCCTCCATCCAAAAATCTTCGAGTTCATCCGCCTGGCCCGGGACCGGGGCACGGCGGTGACGCTGGCCACCAATTTCACCCGCCTCTCGGGCAAGGTGGACCAACTCATCGACTCGGGAATCAACGAGGTGAAGGTCTCCATCGATTCGGCCGACCCGGAGACATACAAGCGCATCCGCCGGGGCGCCGGCTCCAGGGAGATCGTGATCTCCACCCTGGAGGAGCTGAAGAGGAAGAAAGCGGAGCGGGGCGCCTCCCTTCCGGTGGTGCGGATCAACTTCGCCTTGCAGGCCGAGAACGCCGGCCAGCTCGTCCCCCTGATCCGCTCGGCCCCCGATCTGGGCGCCGCCTCCATCTACGTCCAGTACCTGGACTACGTGGACATGGAGGACCGCAAGGAGGGCCTGGTCCGGGACCTCACCCCCGAAAGACTCCAGACCCTCTTCAGGGAGGCCGCGGCGGCCTGCCGGGAGGCCGGCATCACCCACAACCTGGACATCTGGCTCCGGGACCTTCCCCTCTACGCCAACAAGATGGGCCCCTGCGAGGCCTTCCGCGTCAACGACCGGGTCTGCTGGTTCCCCTGGATCACCACCTTCATCGAGGCCAACGGCGACGTGAAGCCCTGTCCCATCTTCGTCTGGAAGCGGGGCGTCGGAAAAATGGGGAACATCTACGAAAAACCCTTCCATGAGATCTGGCGGGGCGAGGCCTACCGTCAAGTCCGCCGGGACCTGCGCAAGGGCAGGAAGGTCCTGGCCCCCTGCCGGCAGTGCATCCCCCAGACCCTGGGGAACATCTTCGCCCTCTACTCGAAGCTCCACCCCGGGTGGAACAAGAAGGGGTGAGGATCTCGTGAAGATCCTGATGCTGAACTACGAATTCCCTCCCCTCGGGGGGGGATCCTCGCCGGTGACCCTCCAGCTCGGCCGGGAGCTTGTGCGGATGGGCCACCAGGTGGACGCCGTCACCATGGCCGGAAAGGGCCTCCCCAAAAGGGAGACCGTGGAAGGAATCAAGGTCCTCCGCCTTCCGGCCCTCCGCTTTCGCCGGGAGAAGTGCACCACCCCCGAGATGACCACCTTCCTTCTCTCCGCCCTGGCCCGCCTCCCCGGGATCGTCCGCCGGGGCGGATACGACATCGACCACGCCCACTTCATCTTCCCCACCGGCCCGGCCGCCCTCTGGGCCAGGAAGAGGACGGGCCTCCCCTACCTGGTCACCTCCCACGGCTCGGACGTTCCCGGCTACAACCCGGACCGCTTCGGCCTCCAGCACAAGCTCCTGGCGCCGCTGTGGAGGGCGGTGGTCCGGGGAGCCGAACTGGTCACTACGCCGGGCGCGGACTATGCCGGCCTGGTGAAAAAGCACGCTCCCTGGGCCCGGGTCGAGCCCGTCCCCAACGGGATCGACCCGGACGAATTCCGGGCCGACAGGCCGAGGAAAAAGGTCATCCTCGGGGCGGGCCGCCTCTTCCCGAGAAAGAACTACGCCCTCCTCCTGGAGGCCCTGGAAGGGATCCCTGAAGGGTGGGAAGTTGTCCTGGCCGGGGAGGGCCCGGAACGCCCCCGCCTGGAGGCCCTGGCCAGAGAAAAGAAGATCCCCCTCACCGTCACGGGCTGGCTGGACCGGAAGAGCCAAAAGCTGAAGGATCTCTACGAGACCTCCTCCATCTTCGCCCTCCCCTCCCTCAAGGAGAGCTTCGGCATGGTCGTCGCCGAGGCCATGGCAGCGGGCATGGCCGTGGTCACGACCTCCATAGGCGGTCCTTCGGAAGTGGCCGGGGAGGCCGGCCTCCTCGTCCCCCCGGGGGACAAAAAGGCCCTGCGGGAGGCCCTCTTCCGCCTCATGGAAGACCCAGCCCTGCGCCGCGCCCTCGCCACAAAAGCTCGCGCCCGGGCCCTCCGGGAATTCGCCTGGCCCGCCGTGGCCCGCCGCTTCCTCTCCCTCTACAAGGAAATCACCGAAAAAAACCGTTCATCCCTGTAGGGGACGCCCGAGGGGCGGAGCGAAGCGACGCCCCGACGGTCGTCCCTCGATTCCCCCTCCCTTTCAGATTCCCTCCCCTACCCCTTCTTCGACCCCAGGATCCAGATCGTCCCGTTGGATAGGAAGAAAACCCATTTTCCGCCTTTCCGCCAGGGAACGACCAGTTCTGGTTCCGCGGGAAAGGTGAATTCTTCCTTCACCCTTCCTCCGGAATCCAGGAGGCGGAACGTCCTCCCCGCCAGGGAAGCCAGGCCAATTCCGGGAATCCAGGCGAGGTACCTCACAGGATGCCCATACATGTGGAAAAGACCCCCGGAAGAGACGACCCACTGGTCCAAGTCCGTTCCGTCCTTCCAATCCAGGACACGCACCTTTCCGTCGCCCATGCCCAGGAACACCTTTCTCCCTTCCGGATCGGCCGCCAGGGACCAGAGGCTCTTCTCTACACTGGAACCCGTCTTCTTTATCCAGAGCCTGCGCATTCCTTCTTTTCCTGCCTTCCAGGCGATCAGCCGGTCTTCCCTTTTGGCATCGCCGGGCATGGCAAGAAAAAGGGTATTCCTGTAGAACGCACGGGCCCTCCCAAGGAA
>CAYQBW010000416.1:0-488 GCA_964415725.1 uncultured Planctomycetia bacterium | reverse complement strand
TCCCATGTTTCCGATTTCTTTCTCCAAGATTTCTCCGCCCTGCTCTGGAAGAATACGAAAGACCCTCCCCTCCTCGTCCAAGGCCAGGAACCCTCCTTCCGCGGGAAAGACCGCCTGGGGATCAAAGGAGAGAGGCCGAGAATTCCCGGGCTTCATCTCCCCGGAAGGCCCGGAACTTACACCCGACACCCAGCACTTCTCCCCCTTTCGCCAGACAACCAGGTCCAGCCCGGGAGTGCCCCAGAGAATCCGGCCCGGGAAGGAAACCCTCTTCTCGATCTTTCCCTCTTCCAGGTCCAGGGAGACCAGTTCATCATCCTGGGAAAAGAAGAGCGTTCCCCTTCCCTCGTCCATGGCCCAGGCACAGGGAACCCAGAACCGCCCCGCAGGAAGCAAGACCTTTTCCTTTTCCTTCTTTCCAGGTTCCAGGAGGAGGACTTTCCCGGTCGAATCGAGAACCAGGAGCCCCTCCCTGGAAGGCAGAACGT
>CAYQBW010000415.1:0-3558 GCA_964415725.1 uncultured Planctomycetia bacterium | reverse complement strand
GCGCAAGGCCGCCCCCCCCTTCACGGCCGGAGGGCTCCAGCCCTTCCTTTTCCTCCCCCAGCAGGTGGTGGACCATGGAGAGGAGGAGTTTCTCGGAAAAGGGCTTGCAGAGAAAACCCGAGGCCCGCTCCTTCTCGGAGAGGCTGATGGGCCCCCCCGTCATGAGAAGCACCGGAAGAGTCCGGGTCTCCGGTTCCTTCCCCAGGGCCTCGATCACCTTCATCCCCGAGAGCTTGGGCATCTCGTTGTCGATGACCAGAAGGTCCGGCTTCTTTTGACGGACTTCCTCCAGGGCGGCCTCCCCGTCGAACACCGCCCAGGCCTCGTACCCATGCTTTCTCAGCATCTCCACCGTCGCGTGGGCCAGGCTCTCCTCGTCGTCTGCTACGAGGATGGACTTCCCCCGTGAGATCCGCTTGGGCCGCACTTTGCCGGCCAGCTCCAGGAGCATCCGCTGGGTGGGAATCCCCTCCTTCTCCCAGGCCTCCTCGATCTCCATCTTGAGGCGCCGGTTGGTCTGCTTGAGGGCCAGCCAGGCCTCGATGTCGGGGGCGTTGGGGGGCATCTCCATGTCGTCGTGGGTGTCCACGACGAAGCAGAACTCCCCGGGAAAGAGGTGCTCCTGGAAGACCAGTTTCATCCTGGGGTAATTGATGTTCCCCAGGGCCACGGCATAGCGCCTGAGGCCTTCGCCCTTCCCGGAAGGCTTCTCCTCGAAGAAATCCAGGATCTCCTCCAGGGATGCGTCCGGCGGGAGGTCCACCACTTTTTTCTTCCCGCTCGAGCCCGGGTAGGCCTTCCGGTTGTAGATCTCCACCACCTTCTTCAGGAGATCCACCGTGAGTTCTTCGAGCTTCAAGGCTTCCCCCCCAGCCCACCGGGAAGGGCGGCCCCGGAGAAAGCGGAGAGGACCAGGTCCTCCTCCACCACCAGGGCCCGCAACTCCTCCAGGATCCGGGCCATGGCGTCGGGCCGTGCCAGGCCGGCCGTGCCCACCTGGACGGCCCGGGCCCCGGCGGCCAGAAATTCCAGCACATCCTCGGCGCGGGTGATTCCCCCTACCCCGATGACGGGAAGGTCCACCGCTTGGGCCACCTGCCAGACGATCCTGAGGGCCACGGGTTTCACGGGAGGCCCCGAATACCCTCCCATCCCCAGGGGGAGGGCGGGACGCCGCCTCCGCCAATCCACGGCCATCCCGAGAAGGGTATTGGAACACACCAGGGCGTCGGCCCCGCCCCGGAGGGCGGCCCGGGCGATCTCCACCGGGTCCGTCACGTTGGGAGAGATCTTGGCCCAGAGAGGTTCCGCCGCCCGCTCCCGGACGGCCCCGATCACCTCCTCCACAACCTGGGGGGATGTGGCGAAGGGAAGGCGGCCCCCAAGAACGTTGGGGCAGGAAAGGTTGACCTCCAGGGCGGCCGCACCCTTGCCGGTGAGACGCTCCGCCAACTGGGAGAATTCTTCCAGGCTCTCGCCGCCCAGGTTCACCACCAAGGGCGGGCCCAACTTCAAGGCGGCGGGAAGGATCTCCTCCAGGAAGACCTCCACGCCCGGGTTCATCAGGCCGATGGAGTTGAGGAGCCCCCCCGAAGTCTCCACCAGGCGGGGCATGGGGTTTCCCGGGCGGGGATGGAGGGTGACCGTCTTGGTCACCAGGGCCCCCGGCAAATTCCCGGCCAGAAGATCCGTGGCCTCCAGACCCGACCCCCAGGTGCCGGAGGCGTTCATCAAGGGGTTTTCCAGCTCAAGGGACCCCAGGCTCACCCGGAGGCGAGACTCCAGCCCAGGATGGTGTCCATCGGGAGAGACCATGTAAGGGAGTGTCTTTCTCGTCCTGTTTCTTTCTCCCCTCCTTCACCCTAACACCGGCAACCGCCCATCCTTTCGGGAAAGCCCATGCTAGGAGAGGAAAGGTCCCGTCTCAACGGGAAGCCGCGGGCGATTTGCCGGAACCTTCCTTTTTATGGGTGGGGTGAAAAAGGACCAGCAGGAGCACCCCGATGAGAATCATGGAATCGGCGGCATTGAAATCCGGCCAGGGGTGGAAGGGCCAGAATCCCAGGTCCACGTGGATGAAGTCCCGGACCATCCCCGGGCTCCTCATAAGTTCCGCCACGTTCCAGGTGAATCCTCCGGCCCGGTTGGAGAGATTGTCCACCAGGTTCCCCACGGCGCCGGCGCTGATCAATCCCAGGGCCGCCTGGGCGAGCTTCCGGTCCCGGGGCATCCTGAGGAGGAAGGCCAGAACAAAAAGAAGAACCACCAGGCGGATCACCACAAGGAGGCCCGACATGCTCCCCCCGATTCCCCAGATGGCCCCCGGATTCTGGGTGTGGGTCAGGCCGAGCCAGTGGTCCAGGACCCACCGAACCGGGGGGCCTCCCATGGAAAAAGGGATCTCCAGGTGAAAGGCCCAGGCCTTGGAACCCAGGTCCAGGACCACCCCGGCCAGGAAGATCCAGAAGAAGAGCCCTTTCCCCCTCCAGGACCAGCCGGCTCTCTCCCCCACGCCGGATCAGTCCCCTTCCTGGAGGGTCGCGTCTTTCTCCGGTTCCTCCTCCTCGGGAGGCTCTTCCCAGACCACTTCCCCCTTTTCGATCTTGGTCTGGCAAGGCACGCAAAACCGGGCCCAGGGAAGATACTCCAGCCGGGCCTTGGGGATGGGCTCCTGGCAGAGGAGACAGGTCCCGTAAGTTCCCCGCTCCAACCGGGCCAAGGCCCGGTCGATTTCGGCAAGGGTCCGTCCTACGTTCTCGATGAGCCCCAGGTTGAAATCATGAAAGAAGGTGTCCGACCCGTGATCCGCCATGTGGTCCACGGAGAATTCCTGCTCCCCCGCCTGCCTGGCTTCTTCTTCGATGGAGGAAAGGTCCCCGGAGAGCCTGTCCCTGTAAGCCAGAAGGGCCTCCCGGATCTTTTCCAGGTCCTTCTTGGTCAACTTGTTGCTCTTCTTCCCGGCCTTCGCCGGATTCTTCTTCGAGGGCATGGTTTGTCCTCTCTCACCGTGAAACCCGCGGTGCTCCAACCAGGGCAACCCCCTGGTTTCATCACGTTTTCCCTCCCTTTCGGGGCCTTGCCCCATTCGGGGGTAGCCCTGAATAATACGTCGAAATCCAGGGGTTGGCAATGAAACTCCGGGAAACACCGGAAGGAGGGAGTCCCCCGGGCGGAGGGACCATTTCCAAGGGGGTCGGGTTGCAAAAAGAGATCCGGGCATTCCGGGACTACCTCGAAGTAGAGGCCGGGCTCTCCCCCCACACCCTCCGGGCTTACACCAAGGACTTGGAGAACCTGGCGGCCTGGATGGAAGAGCGGGATCTCCACCGGCCGGGCGACCTCTCGGGCGCCCTTCTGCAGGCCTGGGTCCTCCACCTCCGCCAGGAGGGCAAGGCCCCTCGAAGCGTGGCCCGGGCTCTTTCAGCGCTGAGGAGTTTCGCCCGTTTCCTCCTGGGAGAAGGGATCCTGGAAAAAGACCCCACCCTTTCCCTGGGAGGCGCCCACCTCCCCCTCTCTTTGCCCAAAACCCTCTCCAGGGAGGAGGGGGCAGGTCCAGGA
>CAYQBW010000414.1:0-3560 GCA_964415725.1 uncultured Planctomycetia bacterium | reverse complement strand
CCCCCTGGCCGGCGGAAAGGCGGCCTGGCTCTCCCTCACCTTCTGGGGGGTCCGGAACTTCCTGGCCGTGGCGGGCCTCTTCCTCTTGAGCGCCTGGTATGTCTACCTCAGCGTCCGCCCCGACCTGGGCCTGGCCATGGAGAGGGGAAGGCCCTACCCGGGCCGGATCGCCGCCTGGGCGGTCCGTGGTTGGCGGGGGCTGGAGGCCGAAAGAGAGAGGTCCCAGGCCCGGATGACCGTCCTGGCCCCCATCCTGTGCATCGCCTACGCCCTGGTCTATTCCATGGTCGGCATCGACCTGGTCATGGCCCTGGACCCGGAGTGGTATTCCACCCTCTTCGGGGGATACCACTTCATCGGAAACGTCTACATGGGCCTGGCCCTGGCCATCCTGCTGGCCCTTGCGCTGAGGAAGTTCCTCGGGGTGCGGGTGGTGGAGGGGGGCAGGGAGAAGTCCTTCCTCTCGGGGAAACACTTCGGGATCCTGGGGGCCCTGCTCTTCGCCTTCTGCCTGGTGAACGGCGACTTCTTCTGGAGCCAGTTCCTCACCATCTGGTACGGGAATCTCCCGGAAGAGACCTCCTGGGTGATCCTAAGGACCATGGACCCGGACTTCCCATGGCGGCACCTGGCCTGGGCCGTTCTCATCGGGTTTTTCTTCATCCCCTTCGGGGCCCTCCTCTTCCGGGCGGTCAAGTGGTCCCCCCCCAGGGTGTCCCTCGTATCCGCCGTCGTCATCCTCTCCATCGTAGGGGAGAGGTTCCTCACCACGGCGCCCCCCCTCATCCGGGTGGGAGCGGGCTCCGGATTCGGCGCCCTTCTTCCCCCCCTTCTTCTGGCCTACCTGGTCACCCTGGGCTTCCTCGGGGCGGGAGGCCTGATCTACGGGAGGCTCATGGCGCAGGTGCCCATCCTTCCCCTGAGCGATCCCCTGCTCCCGGACAGCCTCAAGGACTCGGAGGAAAGGCATTGAGCATGGAAAAGGGCGGAAACAAGAAGGGAAACCGCCTGGCCGGGGTCGTCCTGGTGGGGGTGGTGGTCCTCAGCCTGGGCCTTCTCCTCTTCCTCTACTTCCCCTATCCGGAACTCGTGATCGGGGAGGAGCAGCCCGTCCATTTCAGCCACAGGGTCCACGTGACGGACAAGCGGATCGACTGCCGCTACTGCCACTCCCTGGCGGGCAGGTCCCTCAACGCCGGAATGCCCGAGGTCTCCAAGTGCCTGGGCTGCCACGAGTACATCATCCCGAACCACCCGGAGATCCGGAAGCTGAAGGGATTCATGGAGAGGGGGGAGCCCGTCCCCTGGGTGCGGGTCTTCTACAACCCGGACCACGTCTACTTCCCCCACTTCCGCCACATCCGCAGGGGAATCGCCTGCGAGGAGTGCCACGGAGACGTTGGAAAGGAGGACCGGTTGAAAACCAAGACCTTCTACATGGGTTTCTGTCTCGGCTGCCACAGGAAACCCTCCATCCATGCGAGCGTGGAATGCACCGCCTGCCACCAATGAGGTAACTGTGTACGCCCCAACACGATCGAACCTGCCTTCCCGCATCTTCTTCGCCACCTCGGCGGTCTGGATGGTCATCGGGACCTTGATCGGACTCACCATGGCCGCCCAGATGGTGGCGCCCGAACTCTTCGGCAACGTGCCGCAACTGGTCTTCGGCCGGCTGCGGCCCGCCCACGTGAACCTGGTCGCCTTCGGCTTCGTCATCCCCGGACTGCTCGGGGGAGCCCTCTACGTGGTTCCCAAGGTCTGCAAGACCGAGCTCTTCGCCCCCAGGCTCGCCGCGACGGCGGCCGTCCTCTGGAACGTTCTTCTCCTTGGGGCCTTCGCCACCCTGGTCCACGGCCTCACCCAGGGAAGGGAGTGGGCCGAGCTGATCTGGCCCCTGGACATCGGCGTCCTGGTCCTCTACTCGATGATCATCTTCTGTGTCATCGGGACCATCGCAACCCGCAAGGAGAAGCTCCTCTACGTCTCCGCCTGGTATATCGGGGGAGGCGTATGCTGGACCGCCGTGGTCTACGCCGTGGGGAACGTGATCTGGAACCCGCCGGCCGGCGCCATCCCGGGCATCAACGACCAGATCATCATGTGGTTCCACGGGCACAACGTGCTGGGCCTGGTGATCACGCCCTTGGCCGTGGGCACGGCCTACTACATCATCCCCCACGCCACACGCTCCCCCATCTACAGCCACACCATGTCTCTCCTGGGCTTCTGGATGCTCCTTCTGGTCTACACCCACACGGGCACCCACCATCTCATCCAGGCCCCCGTGCCCCAGTGGCTCAAGGTCCTCGCCATCGTCGACTCCGTGGCCCTGGTGGTCCCGGTGCTGACCTTCCTCCTGAACGTCTGGCTCCCCATGAAGGACAGGTGGAGCCGGGTCCACGAAAACATCGGGGCCAAGATGGTCTTCGTGGGAACCATCTGGTACTGCATCACCTGCCTCCAGGGGCCTCTCCAGAGCCTTCCGGAGGTCCAGAAGCTGACCCATTTCAACAACTGGGTCATCGGCCACGCCCACATCGCGCTCCTGGGTTTCGCCGGGTTCATCGCCATGGGGGCGACCTATTACTTCCTGCCCAGGATTACGGGAAAACAAATCTGGTCCTTGAGGCTCGCCGAGACCCAGTACTGGCTGGTGAGCATCGGGCTCATCGGCTTCTTCCTGGTGCTCACCACCCTGGGGCTGATCCAGGGCCAGGCCTGGCTCAACGGCGAGACGGTCTACAGGCTCCTGCCGGAGATGTCCCTCTACTTCGTGCTCCGGGGCATGCTGGGGATCCTGGTGGTTCTCGGGGCCCTGATGTTCGCCTTCAATGTCCTCATGACCTTCTGGAAGGGGAAGGAGGTGACGGCGTGATCCAGATGAATGCCAAGGTCGTCGGCGCCGGGACCACCCTGGTGGTCATCGCCATCACCATCGCCGTCGTGCTGGTGCCGGTGAAGACCTTCAAGGCCGCGGACCGTCCCTCCGACATCTGGCGGCCCCCGACGCCGCTGGAGGCGAAGGGCAGGCTCATCTACAAGGCCAACGGCTGCATGTATTGCCATACCCAGTATATCCGTAGCGTGGACTGGGGCCTGGGCGCGGAGAGGATCGCCAGGCCCGGGGACTACTACCTCCAGGTCCCCCCCTTCCTGGGATCCACCCGGACGGGCCCCGACCTCTCCCAGGAAGGCGGGGAGCACCCCGACGACTGGCACGCCGCCCACTTCTTCAACCCCCGGTTCACCCGGCCCGAATCCATCATGCCTCTCTTCGGTTTCCTGAAACCCGCCGAGACGCGGGCGCTCATCGCCTACGTCCAGAGCCTGGGCGGCAAGATGGCGGACCGGCGGGTGAAACGGCAGTTGGAGTGGCGCAAGAAGGCCATCGCCGCCTACGAGAAGGGGGAAGACGCCAACATCGAGTGGCTCCATTCCCACGTTCCCGAGGGCTGGATCCGGGTTCCCAATCCCTACCCCCCCACCAAGGCCGCCCTGGCCCGGGGAGCCGTCATCTACCAGAGGTTCTGCCTAGGGTGCCACGGACCCGTGGGGGA
>CAYQBW010000413.1:0-3570 GCA_964415725.1 uncultured Planctomycetia bacterium | reverse complement strand
GCCCGGTTCGCCACCCCCGAGAGGCGGGCTCCCAGGCTCGCTGAAGAGGGGGAACCCGGAGAGGAACGGGAACTGAAGCTGGTCCTCAAACTCATCGCCCATGTGGGGCTGGTGGGTCTCCCCAACGCGGGGAAATCCACCCTCCTTTCCCGGCTCAGCGCCGCCCGCCCCAAGGTGGCGGACTATCCCTTCACCACCTTGGCCCCCGTGCTGGGCATCGTGGAACTGGATCGGTCCCGGACCTTCGTGATGGCCGACCTTCCCGGGCTCATCGAGGGGGCCCACAGGGGGGCCGGGCTGGGAGACCGCTTTCTCAAGCACGTGGAGAGGACCCGGATTCTTCTCCACCTGGTGGATTGTTCTTCCGGGGCCCCCGATCCGGTGGAGTCCTTTCATGTGGTCCGCCGGGAGCTGGAGGCCTTCAGCCCGGCCCTTGCCGCCAAGGAGTGGATTCCGGCGGCCTCCAAGATGGACGATCCCGCCGGGGAGGAGAGGGCCGCCCTCCTGGAGAAGGCCCTGGGAAGGCCCGTCCTCCGGATTTCCTCGGTGACCGGCCTTGGACTGGAGGCCCTCCTGGGCGCCCTGGGAAAGAGGCTCTTCGGGGACTGAAAGGGGGCCCGGCCCGGAAAGAAAGGCCGTTCAGGGTTTTTCCTCCCTGTGCCGAAAAGAAGAAGGAAGGTGAAAAGGTCTCCGAGCTCCGGCATGGGAGGGCCCGCTATGCTCGCGATGGAAGGTTTTCTCCGCCTGGTCGTCAAGGAGCAGGCATCCGACTTGATCGTAAAGACCGGGGCCTACCCGGCCGTCCGCATCAACGGCCTGGTTCGTTACATTTCGGACGAGCCCGTCACGAAGGAGATGTCCCTGGCCTTCCTCAACAAGATCCTTGACGAGGAAGGACTGGAGGAACTCGCCCGGGAGGGGGCCGTCGACAAGGCCGTGGACCTGGAGGACATCGGCCGGTTCCGTTGCAACGTCTTCCGCCAGCAGGGCGAACTGGGCTTCGTGTTCAGGCACATCAAGGCCGAGATCCCGAGCTTCAAGGACTTGAACCTTCCCGTGGAGCCCTTGAAGAAACTGGCCTCCCTCAGGAGAGGCCTGGTTCTTGCCACGGGCATCGCCGGGTCGGGGAAATCCACCACCCTGGCCTCGATGATCGATTACGTGAACAGCAACATGCACCGGCACATCGTGACCATCGAGGACCCGGTGGAGTTCCTCTTCCAGGACAAGCGGTCCATCGTGAACCAGCGCGAGATCGGCCGGGATTGTCCCGATTTCCACACGGCCCTGCGCCACGCGGTGCGGCAGTCCCCGGACATCATCTTTATCGGCGAAATGCGCGACAGGGAGACGGTGAGCGCCGCCATCTCCGCCGCGGAAACGGGCCACCTGGTGTTCTCCACTCTCCACACCGTCAACGCCGTGCAGACGGTGGAACGGATCGTCACCTTCTTTCCTCCCCACCAGCACCAGCTTGTCCGCCTCCAGCTCTCCCTCAACCTGGCGGGCGTGATTTCGCTCCGGTTGATCCGGGTCAAGAACGGCTCGGGCCTCATGCCGGCGGTGGAACTCTTGATGAATACCCCCACGGTGAGGGAGATCCTTGCCGACGGGAGGACCCGGGAGCTGCCCAAGGCGCTCTTCGAAGGCCAGTACTACGGGACCATGACCTTCAACCAGTCCATCCTGAAGCTCTACGAGCTGGGGAACATCACCTTCGAAGAGGCCATGGCCGCCTCGGACAACCCGGACGAGCTGAAGTTGCTCATGCGGGGGATTACCACCGGGGCCGCTTCCTCCAGGAAGGGGGGGTGAGGGCTTACCGGGCGGTCCCCGGGAATACTCCGCCCAGCCAGCCCGTCTCAGGAACATTCGGTCCTTCCCGCGGAGTGTGCCGGGAAGTAACATGGACCTTTTCCTGAGAAAGGTTTGCAACTTCCATGCGCCTGGACAAGACCAAGAGCTTGCTTGTGATCCTGGCCGTGGGCCTGGTGGCCCTGGACGGGTGGGTGAGCTGGGATCTCTACCAGTTCCAGGGGCGGGGGAAGCAGGGAGGGTATTACAAGCTGGCCCTTCAACTCGCCAAGCGCTCCGTCAAGGCCCTTGCCGGGGAGGCCAACCAGGCAGCCCAGGCCGCCCGGTGGGACTATTCCAACGTGGATGCCTGGGCGATCTTCTGGAAGGCGAATTTCACGGGGAAGGAGCCTCCCAAGCCCATCGCCAAGAAACCGGCCAAGCCGGCTTCCAAGCCTGTCCCCAAGACCCACGAACCTCTCTCGGAGGACGTGGAACTCCTTTCTCTCTTCCAGTTTCCCGGGGAAGAGGGGTCCCGGCCCGACGCCTACGTGGTGCTCCGCTACAAGAAGCCCGTGGACCAGGCCGTGGCCATGGACCGGGCGGTTCCGAGCCAGGCCGCCGGGGCCCAGGCCCTTTCGATCCAGCTCCTCCACAAGGGGGAGAAGCTGAAGCCCCCTTTCGACGCCTGGACCCTGAAAGAGATCCTTCCCGACGGCTCCGGAGCGGTCTTTGTCTGGAACGGGAAGGACAAGGAGATTCTCAAGGTCAAGGAAATCGCCGCCGCCATGCGGGCCGCCGACGCCTCGGAACTTCCGGATCTCTACGGTGAAGAGGGTTCCGGGGCGGCCTCCCGGCCCTCGGGAAAGAGGTCCACCCCGGCTGGCTCCCGCCCGAAGGCCCCTGCCGGGACCCGGCGGTGGCGCCCGGTGAAGAAGATCACCCAGGTCGCGCCCGACGACTGGATCCTTCCCCGGAAAGACGTGCGCGACTTCGGGCGGAACCCGGACCGGTGGCTCCAGTCCGTCCGCCTGGGGGCCCACACCCTTCCTCCCAGGGCCCGCAAGAGACACGGCGGCCAGAGAACGGGATTGGCCATCGGAAAGGTCTCGGGCAAGGCCCGGGAACTGGGCCTGGAGGAAGGGATGATCCTGATCAGCCTCAACGGGCATCCCGTCCGTACCAAGGCCGAGGCCATCAACGTGGGAAAGAAGCTCTACAAGCAGGGTGTCCGGGTCTTCCAGGCCACGGTGCTTCAATACGGCAGGGAAAGAACCCTCATCTACCGGCTGCCCGACGGGAAGTGAAATCCTACTTTCTCACTCTTTCTGCGGGGAACAGTTTCACCAGCATCGGGGCGGTCCGCAACGGCCGGGTCGTTCGGGTGGTCTCCAGGCCCACGGGGGTCTCCCTGGAAAGCGCCCTTTCGGTTCTGCTTTCGGAGACCCGTTACCGGCCCGGTTTCGCTCTGGCCGCCAGCGTCCAGCCTTTCGCGTGGGAGCATATCGAGGCCGCCATGGGGCGGAGGGGAATCCGTCTTTTCCAGGTAGGGCGGGACGTGCCGGCGGGGATCCGGATCCGTTACGAACCGCCTTCCGCCGTGGGAACGGACCGGTTGGTCTGCGCCCGGGCGGCGTGGAAGGAATACGGGTCCTGTGTGGTGGTGGACGCCGGAACGGCCGTGACCGTGGACGTCGTGGGGGAGGGGCCGGTTTTCCTGGGGGGCGCCATCGCCCCGGGTGGCTGGCTCATGTGCCGGGTCCTGGGGGAAAAGTG
>CAYQBW010000412.1:0-3571 GCA_964415725.1 uncultured Planctomycetia bacterium | reverse complement strand
GGGGGGAAGGGTCCTGGTGGAGTCCTTGCCCGACGCCCGGAATCCTCTCCGCCTGATGGCCCTTCTCCTGGGTCTTCGAACGGCCCGGGACCGGGGAGAGACAGGTCTCGGGCCGGCCCTCCTGAAAACCTGGAAGACCGCCTCCGGCCCGGGCAGGCTCCCCGCGGCCATCGGGGTGGGCCTGCTCCTGGACGAAGGGTTCTTTTTGGGTGCCGGGCCGGACCTGGAGAAGAAGTGCCCCGTCTCCACGTGGAGAGTGAAGGACGCCTTCCAGGACTCTTTTCCGGATCTCACCGAGTTCCTGGAGAGGGCGGCGGAAACGGAAGGGAATCCTTTCCGCTTCCTCGCCGCCCGTGCCCTGGGGCGGCTCCACGGGCTCCACCAGGATTTCAACGTCAGCAAGTACCTTTCCTGGGCCTCCACCCGGGAGGGCATGAAGGCCCTTCTCCTTCTTCTCAAGGAATGGGTCCAGGTCTACCCTTCCGGCGGCCCCCTTCTGGCCGCCATGGTCTCCCGGGGAAGGCGGGCCCTGAACTCCGGCGCCACCTGGGCGGCCCAATGGAAGGCCCTTCCGGCGGGGAGTCCCCCCCCCTGGTGCGGCCTGGACCTGGACCTGGAGGACCCTCTCACCTGGGCTCTCAAGTTTTCCGGAAGGTGACTCCCTCCAGGAGGAAGGGTTTCCTTGTCGAATTTCGAAGGGAAAGGGTTCTGGCTTTCCCCGGCGCCCCGGGGAAGGGAATGGACACCCTTTCCCGGGAAGTCTCAAATAGAACCTTCCGGCGGGGAACAGGAAACTGAATCGAGGCCCCCCTCCGGACAAGGAGCCTGAACCTTGGCGAACGCGGAAAGATCGGGATCCCCGGCCCGGGGAGAAGACACCTTCGTCCTGGTGGAGCGGGTGACCAGCCCCTACCTGGTCCTCTTCCACCAACCCCAGGGTCTTCTGGCCGAGCAATACCGGGCCCTGCGGAACAATATCATGGCCATGAACCGTTCCGGGGCCTCACGGACGATCCTGGTCACCTCGGCCATGTCCGGGGAGGGCAAGACCGTGACCCTGGCCAACCTGGGCCTGGCCCTGGGGGAGGTGGAGCGGACCCGGGTCCTCCTGGTGGACGGGGACATCCGCCACCCGGGCCTGGAGGCCCTCATGGGGCTCAACCGGGGCAAGGGGCTCACCGACCTCCTCCAGGACCGGGCGGATCTCGAGGAAGTGATCTACGAATCGGGCTTTCCCCAGGTGGACATCCTGGGGGCCGGAAGCGACGTGGCCCACCCGGCCGGACTGGTCACAAGCTCCCGCATGAAGGAACTCTTTTCCGCCCTCAAGGAACGGTATCGATACATTCTGGTGGATTCCCCGCCCATCCTCCCCATCACGGACGGCCTCACCCTGGCCCCCCTTGCGGACGGGACCCTCCTTGTGATCCGCCTGGACTACACCCCCCGGCCGGCCGTGGACCGGGCCCTGGACCATCTCCGCAAGGTGGGGGCGCCCGTGCTCGGGGCCTTCCTCACCTGCGCCAAAGACCTCTCACCGGGGAGAAAGAGCCCTTACTACTACCCGTATAGCAAGGAAACCGGAGAGGCGCCGTGAGGGGGAAGGAACTCAAGCAGAGCCTGAAAGAAGCGCTCCGGCGGTTTTCCTTCCGGACCACTCCGGACGACCTCAAGCGCAGGGGCGTGGAGAACGTCCACGTCGTGGGCCTGGACCGGATCGTGGGGCTCGTGGAGGAGGCCGTGCGCCGCACCTTGGCCCGCTCCTTCCACCTGGCCAACCAGGGAGCCGGGACGCTCGCGGCGGGGGCCAAGGAAGAGTTCCTCAAGCTCCTGGAGCGGACCAAGGACCTGGAGAAGGCCAGGGACGAAGCCGAGAGGATGCGCAAAGAGCTGGAAGCCCAGGTGGACACCCTCCGGCTCCGGCTCAAAGAGACCGAGGCCAGACTCCACAAGGAAAGACAGCGGATCAAGGAGACCGTGGAGGCCCAGGCCCTCCTGGAAGAGGCCAAGCTCGCCGAGGCCATCCGAACCCTTTTCCGCACCTGGGAGGGCCGGGAGGACCTGGCCCTTCTCAGGGAGGAGGTGGTGGGGCTCGTCTCGGCCCACGTGGTCCAGGAGAAGAACAAGGCCCTGGCCGCGGCCATGGAGGAACGGGACGAAGAAGCCCAGAGGCTCCGGCGCAGGGTGGCCAAGCTGGCCTCCTCCCTGGAGAAGGCGGAAGAGGCCCTCCGGAATTACGCCCGGAACGGCCAGATCGACGAGGGCATTTCCTCGGTCTTCCGCACCATCCAGGGGCTGAGCCCGATGGATCCCGAATACAAGAGGAAGAAAGAAGTGCTGAAGGATATCTTCCTCTCCAACCTGAAACTTCAAAAAGGCTTCGAAACAGAGGGGCAGAAACCGTGAACGAATCCAACCAGACACCCAATCCTCCCGCGCCCGATCCCGCTCCGGCCGACAAGAGCCACGGCGTTCTCTACGTGGGGGTCGACCTGGGGACTTCCCGGACCTCGGTATGCGCGAGCAACGGCGTCCGCCAGACCCTGGCTTCCTACGTGGGGTATCCCAAGGACGTGGTCTCCCGGAAGGCCCTGGGCAAGGACATCCTCTTCGGCCAGGAGGCCATGGACAACCGGCTCTCCCTGCGCTTCTTCCGCCCCTTGGAAAAGGGCGAATTGAAGGGCACCGACCGGGAGGACTCCCCCGAGGCCAAGGAGAACCTCCAGGCCGCCCGGGACCTGATCCACCACGCCATCGAGCTGTGCGCTCCCAGGAAGGACGAACTGATCTACGCGGTCATCGGCGTCCCGGCCCAGGCGAGCATCCACAACAAGAACGCCATCATCGAGGCGGCCAAGGACATCGTGGACTCGGTGATGCTCTGCTCCGAACCTTTCGCCGTGGCCTACAGCATAGACCGCCTCATGGACGTCCTGGTCATCGACATCGGGGCGGGAACGGTGGACCTCTGCAGGATGCACGGGACCATGCCCGAGGATTCCGACCAGATCACCCTCTACAAGGGCGGGGACTGGCTGGACCAGGAGATCTTCAAGGAGTTCAAGGCCGCCTGTCCCGGCGCGGACTTCAACCTGAACATGGTAAAGGCCATCAAGGAAAAATACTCCTTCGTGGGGGACGCCCTGGACCCGGTGCTCGTGGAGTTCCCCGTCAAGGGCAAGCCCACCACCTTCGACGTGACCGAGCCCCTGCGCCGGGCCTGCAAGAGGATCATCCCGCCCATCGTGGAAGCCCTCCACGAGCTGGTGGCCTCCTTCGATCCGGAATTCCAGGAAAGGCTCAGGCGCAACGTTCTCCTGGCCGGCGGAGGAAGCCAGATCCGGGCCCTGGACGTGGAGATCGAAAAGGAGATGAAAGAGCGTCTCGGAGGGGGACGGGTGGAGAGGATCGAGGATCCCCTCTACGCCGGCGCCAACGGGGCTCTCAAGATCGCCCACGACATGCCCGGGGAATACTGGCAGCAGCTCAGGTAAAGCCCGCGGTCGAGCCGAAAAGGGGAAGGGGTCCGCGGGATGGGCCCCGCGAGGAGGCCTGGGGCAGAGCACTTCGT
>CAYQBW010000411.1:0-3572 GCA_964415725.1 uncultured Planctomycetia bacterium | reverse complement strand
TCCGGATCCTGGAGGCCAAGGGCAGGGGCCACTTCGCCGGGCTCTTTCTGGCCGCCCAGTCCCGGTTTCCCACGGGACTCACCTTCCTGGAGGGGGACGAGACCATCCGGGTGGACGGCGAGCCCGAGCCCTCCTTCCACGGCACGGGCACGGAGGACTACTTCGACGGGGCCTGGTACTTCGCTCCCGGGCCCTTCTCCCTGCCCTTCCAGGGAGTCTCCCTCAAGACGGGGAACCGGATCGCTGTCTGCCGCCTCCACGTCCCCGACCCCGTCCCCTTCAGGGAATCCTTCTCCTTCACCCTGGATCACGGCGAGCGAAACGACGCGCCGGGAACGGTCTACCAGGTGACGAGCTTCTGGTACGCCCTTCCCGCGGGGCCCGCGGGCTCGGTCCTGGGGAAGGGGGAGGACAGGGCCTTCCCCCCGGTCGCGCCCTTGGAGCCCATCGAGGCGGAGCAGGTCTCGGCCGGCGGGACCCTTGTGGAAGGCACAGGCTCGGGGGGAGCCTGCCTCAGGCTCGATCCCCGCCGGTCCCCCTTCGCCTTCAGGCTCGGCCGGTTTCCGGCAGGCCGTTACGAGATCCGCCTCGCCGCCGAAACCCAAGGAAGAGGCGGCTGGACCTTCCGCCTGGCCGGCGGGCCGGAACGCCCTCTTCCGGCGAAGAAGAATCTCTCCTGGAAGCGGCTGGGCCTCTTTTCCCACGCCGGCGGCCCCATGATCCTTCTTCTGGAGGCCCGAGAGGGGGCCTGCCCCCTCCTGGCGGACGCCTTCCTCCTCCGGCCCTACCTGCCCTCCATCCGGCGCTGGTCCGTCCTGGGGCCCTTCCCGAGCCCCGGCAGGTCGGGCTTCGAAAAGGTCTTCCCCCCGGAGAGGGATGGATACCAGCCCAGCCGCATCTACAAGGAAATCCTCGGCCGGGGCCCCAGGAAGTGGCGCGTCGTGGACTGCCTGGATTCCGCCTCGGGCTACCTGGACCTGAACCGTTTCTTCGAACCCCGCAACCTGGTCGTAGCCTATGCCGCCTGCTTCGTCCGCTCCCCCCGCGACCAGGAAGGGGAGCTGGTCCTCGGCTCCGACGACGGGGTCAAGGCCTGGTGGAACGGCAAGCTCCTTCTCAGCCACAAAGTGATCCGCGGCGCCTCCCGGGAGAACGAGCGGGTTCCCGTCCATATCCGCAAAGGCCTCAACACCCTCCTCCTCAAAGTGGAGAACAACATCGGCGGATGGGGCCTCTACGCCCGGATCGAAGGCGCCCAAGGCCTCACCTTCTCGGCCAGTCCGAAAAAGTAAGGGACCCGGGCTCACTCTTGTCCCAAGATAGGGGACATGGCGACCTCGCCGGAGAAGATCCTCCGGGACTGGCTTCCCCAGGCCTGGAAGCGATGCGCCCGCCGGGGGCTCACCTCCTCGGAGGGGGGATGGCTCCTCTTTTCCCTGGCCATCGCCTTCTTCGCCCCCAACTTCCTGAGAGGTTCCCTCTGGTGGTGCCCCGAGCGGGCCGCCGCCATGGGCATCCTGGTCGCCCTCCCCGTGGGCCTCCTCCCGCCCACCCTCGCCATGGAGGCCCGGGCCCTGAAATCGACCCTTCTCGCCCTGGAGGCTTTGGGAATGAGAAAGAAGACGGGACGGCAGGATCCTTGCAAAGGCGTACCCGGCCCCCAGGAGGCAGCCCAGGCCTCGGCCCTCTCGCCGGCCGAAAAGAAGGAACTCATCCAGAAGAAGGCCGCCGCCGAACTGGAGCCCCTTCTCTCCACCCCCGGCGCCCTTCGGACCCTCCTGGTCCTGGGCCCCCTCCTGCCGGGTTTCGTCCTCCTTCTTTTGCGCACGCCCGACCTCACCACCTGGATCGTCCTGGTGGCGGGCATCGCCCTCTCCTTCCACCAGCTCCTGAAGTTCCAGGCCCGGGCCCTGAAGCGGGCCGCCCTGGTCCGGGAGCTGGCCTGCCTGGCCGCCGCGGCCCTCTCCGGAAACCCACCCGCCCAAAACCCATGAGACGGAAATAGAACCATGAAAACCAAAACCCTTCCTTTCTTGTTCTCTCTCCTTCTTCTGGGCGCCTGCGCCTCCTCCCCCGGCGAAGGAGGCCTCCTGGACGGCCTCTCCCGGGTCCGCCCCGGCCGCTCCCGCCGGGTCTCCTCGGCCGCCCCGGAGCCCGAGAGCAACTGGGACAACCTCCGCCTCGCCCCGGGCAAGACCAGGGTCCTGGCGGACATCAAGGGCCCGGCGGTGATCACCCACATCTGGCTCACCTTCAACGAGGCCCGGCCCAACTGGATCTCCAAGGCAGGTTCGGCCCGCCCCGACGAGATCGTTCTGCGCATGTATTGGGACGGCGCCAAGGAGCCCGCCGTGGAAGCGCCGCTGGGGGATTTCTTTGCCGCCGGATTCGGGCTCAGAAGGGAAGTCAAGTCCATCCCCGTCCAGGTGGAGAGCGGCGACGGCTACAACTGCTTCTGGCGCATGCCCTTCTTCAAGCGAGGCCTGATCACCATCACCAACGAGAGCGACAAGTATCTCAACTCCTTCTACTACCACGTGGACTACCAGGAAAAGCCCTCCCTTCCCCCGGACACGGCCTATTTCTGCGCCCAGTATCGCCGGGAGTTCCCCGAAAAGACCGGCCGGGACTACCTGGTGCTCGACGCGGTGGGCAAGGGGCACTACGTGGGGACGGTGATCTCCGTCCGCAGCCGGAGCCCCTACTGGTTCGGCGAGGGGGACGACAAGTTCTACATCGACGGCGAAAAACGCCCCTCCATCTGGGGCACGGGCACGGAGGACTACTTCCTCTGCGCCTGGGGCCTGAACGAGTGCTCCTTCCCCTGCTTC
The DNA here is from genome assembly GCA_964415725.1 of uncultured Planctomycetia bacterium. Lineage (GTDB taxonomy): Bacteria > Planctomycetota > UBA1135 > UBA1135 > JALUZX01 > JALUZX01. The sequence continues at coordinate 741 of CAYQBW010000411.1, read as the reverse complement.
GGGTGCACCTACATGGAAGGGGAACACGGCGGGCTCGGCACCCGCTATTGCCTCTACCGCTGGCACATCCACGACCCCATCCGCTTCACCAGGTCCCTTCGCTTCGAGCTGGAGCACAAGGGCTGGATCACGGGCGACGAGACCACCACGGGCAAGGTCAACGGCCACGTGGAGCGGGAGGACGACATCGCTTCCGTGGCCTTCTGGTACCAGGTGGGCCAGCCCAAGCGGTTCACCACCCTCCCGCCCCTGAAGGACCGGATCTTCCCCTCCCTGGACCTGGTGATCCCGGGCAAGAAGCTCTTTCCCGGCGCCCGCCGGTCCGAGGGAGAGTTCAAGCTTCAGCCCGGCTGGGGCTGGAGCCCCGGGGGGCAGGTCTTCTTCAAGAACACCAGGCCCGGTGGTTTCCTGGAAGTGGATTTCCCCGTGAAGAAGGAGGAATACCAGGGCCTTGTGCTCCGCCTCACCCGGTCCTACGACTACGGCGTCTACAGGGTCCTCCTGGACGGGAAGGTCCTGCGGAAGTCCATCGATCTCTTTTCCAAGGAGACCAAGGTGGAGGACGCCTACCTGGGCTCCTACACCCTGCCGCCCGGCAAACACACCCTGCGCTTCGAGTGCCTGGGCAAGAATCCCTTCTCCCGTAACTACTACCTGGGGCTGGACTCGGTCCGCCTCAGACAGCGCTGGCACAAGAAGCGGGTCCCCCTGCGGCCCAAGCACAAGCGGTACCGGTAGGGG
>CAYQBW010000410.1:0-3597 GCA_964415725.1 uncultured Planctomycetia bacterium | reverse complement strand
GCCCGGGCGAAAAGAAGGGGGTCCTTGACGGGAACCATCCTCCCCGCCCAGCCCACGGTGAGGGTTTTCCGGGAGACCTTTCCCTCCTTGGCCCTCTCCCCGGCCGCCCGGAAGGGCCCCAGGTCCAGGCAGGGCTCCAGGACGGTGATCTTTCTCTCCGGGGCCGCGCCAAGGCGCACCAGGTCGGCCTTTACCGCCGGGGAGACGGCGGCGAGCCTGGTCGTGCCGAGAGAAAGGAGGCGTTCGGCCCACCGGATTCCCAGGGAGACGGGCGGGGAAAAATACTCCCGGAAGACGTGGCCGTGAAAGGTATGGACCCTCACCGGGACCCCCCCGGCCAGGGCGGCGGCCCGTCCCAGCACGCCGGCGCGGGCCATGTTGGTGTGGACGATGTGGGGCCGGAACCTGCGGATCTCCCGGACCAGGCCGGTCAGGGCGCGCAACCCGCCGCCTTCCCCCTTGCCCAGGCCGGGGATCCGGACCAGGGGAATCCCCCGCCGGGCGGCCTCTTCCTCCCAGGAGGGTTCGCCCGGCGGGCAGGCCCCGAAGGCGAGGAGGCTCTCCACCCCCCTTTCCCGGAGAAGGGGAAGGAGGTCCAGGGCCTGGCGGGCCGGGCCGCCGGCATTGAGGCGCGTGAACACGTGAAGCACCCGCATGACCGCTCCTCCCCGGGGGAAGGGGGAAAAACGAGCGGGGAGAGGGGGCCGCCCTCTCCCCGCCTGGGAGCCCTCCTGGGACAGGAGTGAATCTTATAGTCCGGGCAGCTGAGTGCTCAGGAGGAAAAGGTGGTAGAGGGTGAGTGCGAAATACATGGAGAAGACCAGGCCAAGCCCCGCCTGGGCCATACGGAAGTTCCGGGCCAGGCACAAGAAACCCAGGCAAAGCCCGATTCCCAGGCTCTTCGCCAGGACGAACACCCAGGGACCGAGTCCCAGGAGGAAGAGGGCCACAGGGTTCACTTCCCGGGCCCCTTCGCCCAGGAAGAAGAGGGTGAAATAGGCGTCCACGATGTTGAAGAAGGCCACGAGCAGAAGGACCAGGAAGAGAGCGGGGCCGTGCTGGTCCACGAAGTTTCCGTATTTTTCACCGGCCCGGCGGCCTCCCCAGCGCCGCCCTCCGAAGATGGTGTAGCGGCTGAACATGGGTGTGGGGGCCTTGCGCCTGTCCAGAGTCCTCCGCCTCTCCTCGGCCAGGTCGATTCCCCTTGTTCTCGCCATGTTCCTTCCCCTTTCCCTTGGGCCTTTTCTTCTTCCAGGGAAGTCTACATCCCAGGCGGCTTCCAGGCCGGAAAAAGGGGGGAAAAAGGGCGTCCGATCCGGACCAGGTCCGGACCCAACCCTTTTCAAGGGCCCTGTCCAGCGACTACCCTGCTGGCTGTTTTTTTCCTTTTCTTCGAGGAATTCCATGGTCAAGAAGCCTCCGCCCCCTCCCGTGGTGCAACTGCGGGTCACCGCCGAGGGCCGGCACCCCCACTTTCCCAGGAAGATGATCCGCAAGCCCACGACCCTCGTGCCTGCCGGCTCGGTGGTGCGGGTGAAGGACAAGGAGGGGCGCTACCTGGGCCAGGGGTTCTACAACCCCAGGGCGGGCCTCAGCCTCAGGATGGTCACCTGGCGCAAGGACGAGCAGGTGGACCTGGACCTTCTCTCCCGGCGCCTGGAGGCGGCGGTGCGCATGAGAAGGGACCTCCTCCGCCTGGACCGGGTCACCGACGCCTACAGGCTGGTCCACGGCGACGGCGACGGATTGCCGGGCCTGGTGGTGGACAAGCTGGGAAAGATCCTGGTCGTGGAGGTCCGCCTGCTGGGGATGCAGCCCTTCCTGGACGGCCTGGGCAGGCGGCTGAAGAAACTCGTCCCCAACCAGGGCATGGTGCTGGTCACAGAACCGAGAGCCGCCAAGGTGGAAGGCCTGGAGCCTCCGCCGCCTCCCCCCCGGGACCTGGAAGTGGAAGTGCGGGAGGGCAAGGCCCGCTTCCTGGTCCGGCCCGGCCAGGGCCACAAGACAGGCTTCTTCTGCGACCAGAGGGACCAGCGCCTCCAGGCGGGACGGTTCGCCCGGGGAAGGAGGGTCCTCGATCTTTGCTGTTACACCGGGGGCTTCGCCGTGCACGCCGCCCTGGGAGGGGCCCGCTCCGTAACGGCCCTGGACCTGGACGAGAAGATTCTTCCCCAGGCGCGGGCCAACTTCCGGCGCAACCAGGTCAAGGTGGTCCTCAAAAAAGGAGACGCCTTCGACTTCCTCCGGGAAGCCGCCTCGGCCGGGAAGGAGTGGGACCTGGTGATCCTGGATCCCCCGGCCTTCGCCCGGGGCCGGGGACAGGTCACGGCAGCGGTGGAAAAATACCAGGACCTCAACCGGCTGGCCTGGAAGGTCCTGGCCCAGGGAGGGCTCCTGCTCACCTGTTCCTGCAGTCCTCCCGTGGGCCCGGAACTCTTCCTCAAGGCCGTTCGGAGCGCCGTGGAGGGGTTTTCCGGCCTGGCCCGGGTGCTGGCCGCGGGCGGGGCCGGCCCGGACCATCCCCTCCACCTGCACTGCCCGGAAACTCGATACTTGAAGACAGTATGGATCCAGAAAGAAAGGTAGGCATGTTTCCGGTTTCACGGGGGGGCCGCCGTGCCTGAACTCTCCGTTGTGGTCCCGGTCTACAACTCGGCGGAGATCCTGCCCGAGCTCTACCATCGGCTGGTGAAGGTCCTGGAAAAGGAAGGGATCTCCTTCGAGCTGATCTTCGTGGAAGACAAGAGCCCCGACGATTTGAGGAGGGTGCTCCGGGAACTGCGCGAAAAAGACGACCGGGTGAAATACATCGCCTTCTCCCGCAACTTCGGCCACCAGGCGGCTGTCACGGCGGGCCTGGACGCGGCGGCGGGCCGGGCGGCGGTGGTCATGGACGACGACCTCCAGGACCCGCCCGAGGTGATTCCCTCCTTCCTGGAGAAGTGGAGGGAGGGTTTCCACGTGGTCTACGGGATCCGCCGGGCCCGCAAGGAACCCGCCTGGAAGCGGGCGGCCTACCATACTTTTTACCGCATTCTCTCCAGGCTGGCCACCCTACCCATCCCGGCCGACACGGGGGATTTCTGCCTCTACGACCGCAAGGTCATCCAGGTCCTCCGGGCCATGCCCGAGCGGACCCGTTTCTTGAGGGGCATGCGCGTCTGGGCGGGTTTCCGTCACGCCGGGGTGGAATACGAAAGGCCCGCCCGGGCGGCCGGGGAGAGCACTTACTCCCTCCGGATGCTCCTGGACCTGGCCGCCAGCGGCATCACGGGCTTCTCCACCTTCCCCTTGAGGATCGCCTTCTTCCTGGGCGGAGCCGCCGCCCTGGGCAGCTTCCTTCTCGCCATAGGGCTCATCTGCCTGAAGATCTTCTACGGCGTGGACGTGCCCGGCTGGACCTCGCTCGCCGTGATCGTCCTCTTCTTCTCCGGCCTGATCCTCCTTTCCCAGGGCGTCACCAACGAATACCTGGCCCGCGTCTTCGAGGAAGTCAAGGAACGCCCCCACTACGTCATCGAGGAATCCGGGGGAGTCCCCCTGGTACACCCAGCCGAAAGAATCAACCCGTAGGGGACGCCCGAGGGACGGCGCAAC
>CAYQBW010000409.1:0-3599 GCA_964415725.1 uncultured Planctomycetia bacterium | reverse complement strand
CTCCTCGATTTCCTTCGAAGAGGAGGGCCGAGGGGCCGGGGCGGCGGGCCCCTTCGGCGCGGGGCGGAAGAGAAAGAGCGAAGCCGCGCCCGCCAGAAGGAGCGCTGCGCCAGCAGCCGCCCAGGCAGTGACCTTTCCGGGTTTCCTCCTGGGCTCCAGGTCGCGGACGTCCACGGCGGGGAGTTCCGTGGCCTGGACTCTTTCCAGGTCTTCCACGAGTTCCCGCGGGGTCTGGTAGCGGGCGGCCGGATTCTTGAGGAGGCACTTGCGCAGGAGAAGGTCCAGGCCGCGGGAGATGCCCGGAAAGACGGACTTTGGGCTGGGCGGGGGTTCCTGGAGGACCTTGGTGAGGACTTCGCTCAGGTTGGCTCCCGTAAAGGGGGGGACGCCGCAGGCCGCGTGGAAGAGGGTGGCCCCAAGGGAGTAGATGTCGGACCGGATGTCCGCCGAGGCGGAATCCCGGGCCTGTTCGGGGCTCATGTAAAGGGGCGTCCCCAGGGTCTCTTCCCCTTCGTGACGGGTCGCAGAGAGGGCCTCGGGCCCCTTGGCGAGACCCAGGTCGGCGAGCTTCACGTTCCCGTCCTCCTGGACCAGGATGTTGGCGGGCTTGATGTCCCTGTGGATGATCCCGTGCTCGCGGGCGTGCTCGAGGGCGAGGCCCACCTGGATCCCGATACGGATGACTTGTTCTTCCGGGAGGCGTCCCCAGTCCTTGAGGAGATCCCTCAGGGAGCGGCCCTCCACGTATTCCATCACGAAGAAGTGGTATCCCTTCTCCTGGCGGAGGTCGTAGGCGTGGACGATGTTGGGGTGGTCCAGGCGGGCCACGAGCCGGGCTTCCCGGGAAAGGCGCTCCACGTAGCGCTTGTCCCTCGAGAGGGAGGGCTTCAGCACCTTCAGGGCCACCAGGCGGTCCAGGCTGAGCTGGCGCGCCAGGAAGACGGCCCCCATGGACCCCGAGCCGAGCTTGCCCAGGATTTCAAAATCCGGAAATGGCTGGGGAACGGGGCGGGTCATGAAGGATCCTGCTTCTCTCCCTCTTCGCCCGCGGCCTTGATGCCGTACTTGTCCATGAGTCTCTGGAGGGTGAAGCGGCTGATTCCCAGGTCGGCGGCGGCCCGGCTCTTGTTCCCCTCCCGGTTTTCCAGGGCCTTGAGGATCTCCCGCACCTGGAGGGCCTTGACCTTCTCGGGCAGGGTGGCGCCGGGGAGGGGCTCGTCGCCGGCGGAGAAGCCCTGGAAGCGGATTTCCGGGGAAAGGTGCGCCGGCAGGATCTCCCCCTCCTCGGCCAGGATGGCCGCCCTCTTGATCTCGTTCTCCAGCTGGCGCACGTTGCCCGGCCAGGAGAAGGAGACCAGGAGGTCCATGGCTTTGGCGGAAACCCGCAAAGGCTTCCCTCCCTTCTCGCGGGCCGCCCGGGAGAGGAAGTGTTCCACCAAAAGCGGGATGTCCTCCTTCCTCTCCCGCAGCGGCGGGAGCCGGAGGGGGAGGACGTGGAGCCTGTAGAAGAGGTCCTCCCGGAACTTCCCTTCCTTGACGAGTTCCTTGAGGGGGCGGTTGGCCGCGGCCAGGACCCGGACGTCCACCTTGATGGATTCTGTGGACCCGAGTGGCCTCACCTCCCCTTCCTGGAGGACCCGCAGAAGTTTTTTCTGCAGGGCCTGGGGCATCTCCCCCACCTCGTCAAGAAACAGGATGCCTCGATGGGCCGTCTCGAACAGTCCCTTCCGGTCCTTCACGGCTCCCGTGAAGGCGCCCTTGGCGTAGCCGAAGAGTTCGCTTTCCAAAAGTTCCGTGGGAATGGCGGCACAGTTCTCCGTCACGAAAGGTCCCGAGGCGCGGGGGCCCAACTGGTGGATCGCCCTGGCGGCCAGTTCTTTTCCTGTTCCCGATTCCCCCTCGATCAGCACGGGCTCCGGGGAATCCAGGTAGCTCTCGATCGTGCGGTAGACCTTCTTCATGGCCGGGGACCTTCCCACCATGCCGGCGAAATCGCCCCGGGCCGCCGGGCCCAGCCGCTCCTTGACGGAGCGGAGTTCCTGCTCCTGGATGGCCACTTTCTTTTTCAGCGCCGCGTTGAGGCGCTCCACCTCCATGGAGGTCCTCTCCAGCTCCTCTTTGCGCCGCACCAGGTCCCTGTAGAGCCGGGCGTTTCCCACGGCGATCCCCGCCTGGTCGGCGAAGGCTTCCAGGAGGTCCAGGTCGGCCTCGGTGAATACGGCGGTCTTGAGCCGGTGGTCCACGTAGAGCACGCCCTCCACGCTCCCGCGCACCGTGAGAGGAACGCAGAGCACGCTTCGGACTCCCAGGTCCACCACGGACTGGATGGTCTTGAGGTCATCGTCCCCCAGGGCGTCGGCGGCGAGCCTCGGGACCCGGGTGGTCCGGACCTCTTCGGCCAGGCGCCGGCTGTAGCGGACTTCCTCGGGAGGGATCGCCTTGCCCGAGGCGTCCCGGGCGACTTTGCACTCCAGGCCCCGTCCCTCGTCCAGGAGAAGGAAGCCTCTTTCGCCTCCGATGAGTTCCAGGGCGGAGTCCACGATCAGCCCCAGGAGTTTTTCCAGGCGGAGTTCGGCGTTGAGGGCCCGGTTGATCTCCATCAGGGCCAGGAGTTTCTCCCTGGGCGGGGCTTCCTTGGCGTGGACCGTCTCCTCCACTCCCTCCGTATAAGGTTCGGTCTCCCCGGCCCGCAGGACGGCGATCCGGGTCTTCCCCAATTGAATGCGGTCCCCGGATTTGAGAGCCTGCCTCGAGACAAGGACGCCGTTGACCCGCGTGCCGTTCTGGCTTCCCTCGTCGAGAAGGACCCACTCCCCCTCTTCGGAAGGTTCGATCCGGCAGTGGCGCCGCGAGACCCGCCGGTCCTGGATCACCAGGTCGTTGTCCAGGGAACGTCCAAGGGTTACGGGGCCCCGGCCGGGGGGAAAGGTCCGGACCTCCCGCTTCCCCTCCCCCAGGAGGACCTGGAGGACCAGGGGGCCGCCGCCGTCCCTTTCGCTCTTGGCCGGTTGATTCGGGTTCATGCTCCTGTTCTTCCGCCCGGGCCTGTTGGACCGCTATTTTGTTTCTTATATAGCAAAGTCGGCCGGAATGGATACCCTTGGTTGGGAAGGAGGGGGCTCTTCGGAGGGGTTCGGACGCCCCTGGAGGGACGGGGAAGGGAATCGGAGGCGCGGGAATGCAGGAAAAGAAAGGGCCGGAAAAACCCAAGGCCAGGCCCCTGGAACTCCACCCGGTTGAGGTGGAGGGACGCTCTCTCTACCTGGTGCGGGACCCCCTGGAGATCATGGAGGGGCAAGCCCTGGTCCCCCCGGACGTGGCCTTTCTCCTCCAACTCATGGACGGCACCAGGACGCCTGCGGAACTGGGCCTCAGGTTCGCTCTCGAGACGGGAAGGACCCTGCCCACGTCGGCCCTGGAGAAGCTCGTGGAAGACCTGGACAAGGGCCTGTTCCTGGAAGGGGAGCGCTTCGAGAAGGCCTTCCGGAAGGTCCTGGAAGACTTCCTGGCCTCCCCGGTGCGGCCCCCGGCCCTGGCGGGCCGCTCCTACCCGGCGGACCAGGGGGAGCTGGCCGCCGCCCTGGAAGGAATCCTTGCCT
>CAYQBW010000408.1:0-3601 GCA_964415725.1 uncultured Planctomycetia bacterium | reverse complement strand
CTCCCCGGGCGATGTCTTCCTCCGGGAGCCCGGGGCGGGCCCCGCGCGCCCGGAAGGGAAATTCTTTTGCGGCCTCGCTCCGCCCAGGAGGATCTACGCCGTGGTTCGGCTTCTGGGAAAGTGGGGGGTCGCCCGGGGCGGGGTCCTGGATTACAGGGAATTCCTGGTTCCCCCCGGGGTGGAATTCACGGATTCGGATTGGGCCGACACTTTGAGGGCCCGCCCGGAAGCGGGCAGCCTGGAGAGGGCGAAGGGGGAGGCCCGTGGAGGGGGAGGATGGGAAGAGGACTTGAAGGAGGCCCTGAAGGAGAAGAACCCGGCCCTTCTTCGGGTCCTGTTGCCCGGCAAGAAGGGCCGGGAGAAGAGACTGGAAGAAGTCCTGGCCCGGTTTCTGGAGAAGGAAAGGCGCCGGCGCCGGGACAGGTGGAGAGTCGCGGTTACGGGACCCGGATTCCGTCCGCCCGGGCTTCCAGGGCTTTTGTTCGCCCTCCAGCTCCTCTGGCGGGGCCGGGCCGATTTCGCTCTCCTCCCCGCCGGCAGGAGGAAGGAGTTTTGCCGGAAGCTGGCCCGGGAGGCGGGAAAGGCGGGAACCCTGCCCGTCTCCTTCTTTCGGGAACTCTTCGGGCTCGGCCCGGAAGGTTTCGATGCGGGCCTTCGGGCCTGGATCCGAGGGAAAAAGGCCCTGAGCGCGGAAGAGGCGGCGCGGATCCTGCTCGAATTCCTGGTATACCCCGGGGAGAATGGAAGCGAGAGGGAAGAACGAAGACGGCGGGACCTGGCCGACCTGGTGGTCCGGGCCGGGAAGGAGGGGATGATGACCCTTTTTCTCAGGGACCGGTCCTTGGGATGGAGTCCATCCGATTCGGTGAAGGCCCATAGGGCTCTCCTCTGGGCTTTTTGCCCCGAGGGCTTCAAGCTGGAAGACTGGGTCCTGGAAAAGGCTCCCTCGAGTCTGCTGGCGGCCCTTCGCGGCCTGAAAAGCTTTAAGGGGATCCTGATCCCAAGAGAGAGCGTCCGGTATCTCCAGGGCAGATTGAAGGATAGAGTCCGCGAAGGCCGTACCTTCTTTGGAATCTTCTGTTTCCTGGAACGAAGCGGTGTCTTCCCCGGACCGGAATTGTGGAAGAAGGGGTGGGGGTTCTTGGAGAGCCGGCTTTCCGGGTCCGGCCTCTCCGCCCAAGAGGTGGGGGAGGACACCTTCTACCGGTGGAGCGTCTGGACCTTCTGCCTGGCCCTTGGAAATCCCGGCCTTTTCGTGGAGAAGTTCCGGGCTCTCGTGGAAGGGAGAAGGGAAAAGGAAAGGGCGTTCCTTTGGAAGCTTTTGAAACGCGGCTTGACCCAGGCCACGAACCAGTATGACAAGAGGATCGAGGTAAACCCTTTCTTTTCCCTGGTCAAGCCCGGCATGGAAGTCTGGAAGGACCTTCCTCCTCCGCCGGAAATCCTGGAAAGAGGCAAGGACATGGATTGGGTGGGCCTGAAGCGGTGGCTGGAGGACCTGTCCGGCCGGGTCCCCAGGCGTTCTTTTCGGGAGGCCGGCTCCCGGGGAGCCCAGCAGGCAGAAAAGGGGATACGCCGTGGTTGAACCAGGTTCGGGCGGGGTGGTTCCATGAGGAGATTGCTGGCGGGGATCTTTTGTTGTTTCACCTTTTTCGGGGGGGCGGCGGGCCAGGAAGGCCCGGCGCCCGATCGGATCGGCCCACCTTCCAGGAAGGAGGTTCTGGGGCTGGAGAAGCCGAAACTCGGGGAGTACACAATCGGACGCCTCCTCCATCGTGGATTCCTGGTCACGGAGAAACGGGCCAGGGGGATGGCCGATCTCTACGAAGTCTCCGACCCCCGGGACGGAGAGCTTGCCACCCTGGTCACCACCGATTCCCTCCTGGAGCCCGTCATGGAGGCGGCCTTCCTGGTCTTTCGGGCCTCCTGGGCCGAGGAAGGAAAGGGCCTGCCCTCTCTGCTCCGCCTTTGGATCGCCGGGCTTTCCCGGAAAGGGCCCGGTCCGTGGCCCAAGGCCTGGCGCCTGGCCGGGGGAGTGCTTTGCGTTTCCTTGGGAATCCTGAAAGGTAAGGGCGCTCTCCAGGATCTTCCTTTGCCCGGGGAAATCCTCCAGGCGGCGCGGCAAGAGCTGGACCGGATCTCCCGGAAGAGGACGGCCTGGTCCCCCTTGCTCGGCCGGACCATTGTGTACGGGGCTTTTCCCCTTTCTTCCCCCCTTCCCGGAGAGGGGCTCTTCGGCGGGTGGGTCTCTCCGGCCCGCCTGAAAGCCTGGTTGGGCCAATGCGCCTTCATGTTGGACGACCCGGTCCAGACCCGGGCGGCCTTCCTTCTGGCCGCCACGGCGCCAAAGGGGTGGAAGCAGGCCTTTTCCCTGGATCGTTCCCTGGTGGGTCCCCTGGAAAACCTGGGAATCGGCGCCTACCAGGAAGCCCTCCAGGAAGCGGGGGGGCTGGAAGCAGTCCAAGCCGGAACCAAGGGATGGGAGAAGGCCCTTGCCTTCTTGAAAGGCCGGATCGTTCCGGGGAAGGCCCTGCTGGAAGGAGGCTCTAAAGGGGAACAATGGATTCAGGTCTGGGTGAACGGCCGGACCTGGAACATTCGTCTTCCTCCCCTTTCCTGCTCCTGGGCCGAGTCGTTTCCGGGCGTCCGCTATGGCAAAGGGCTGCTCCTGGACGGGCCGGGTTTCTCCCCCGACGCCGAGGCCCTTCAGTGGGGTGTATATGGTAGGGCCGCGCATCCCTCGGGCCTTGTTCTCGCGGGAGGCGCGGGGAATACCTGGGCCCTCGGGAAGGCCCGTTCCTATTGCCTCCATTTTCTCACGGGGATTCCCTGGGCGCCCGAGATGGCCCAGGGGGCTTACGATTGGAACCTGGTTCGCGGGATTCTCGCGCCCCGGGCGGAAGAGCCCGCTTCCTTGCAGGACCTTTTCTGGGATCTCTTTCGGGCGATTACGACAGACAAGCCCCCTGGGAAGGCCAACAGAGAATGGTATTTCTCCTCTCCCGCCTGGGCGGAACGCCGCGCCCGGACGGGGCTTGCCGGATGGGTCTTGTGGAGGCGCGCCGCCGGGCCGTCCGTTCGAAGATGTCTGGCCCTGGTGGCAGCGGCCGGGTTCAGCAACCAGGGCTATGTCGTTCCCACTTGCGCGGAGCTGGAACGTTTCCGGCGTTTTGCCGCCTTTCTCAGGAAGGTGGCTCCGGGAGTGGAACCCCTCCGGGAGCCCTTGGTCAAGGCCAACCGCCTCGTGGAAAGAGTCTTCCAATTGCGCCGGAAGCAGGAACAAGGCCGGCCCTGGAACCAGGAAGACCAGGATTTCTTCGCCCACTACGGGAAAGCCCTCAAGCTGAGGAAGGATGAAGGCTTTGGGAACCGAGTCCAGGAGAAGACACCCCACGCCTATGCCTGCAACGTGGGGGACCTGATGGCCTACAGGGGCGGGATCCTGGAAGCCGAGGCCCCTGAAGCCTCTTTGTTCGCCGCCCTGGCCCTTCCCAGGAGAATCTATGCCCTCGTCCGGATCGGCGGCAAATGGTACCTCGCCCGGGGTGGAGTCCTGGATTACCGGGAATTCGCCCTCCCCGTGGGAATGACCCTGGACGAC
>CAYQBW010000407.1:0-3606 GCA_964415725.1 uncultured Planctomycetia bacterium | reverse complement strand
GGCCCGGGAGCGGACCCGGGCGGTGGAGCGGGCCAGGAGGGTGAAGCGGTGCCTTATGGATTCCAGCGGGTTCGCCCGGGAAAGGTGGGGCAGGGGGCGGGTGTTCCGCAGGAGGAACGCTTCGCGGGAACTCGTCCTCCGGGAGGCCCGGGCCGCCCTGGGAAGCAGGGGGGGCGGGTGGATCCTTGAGGCCGGGGAATGTCCCTGCGACGTGGACAAGACCGGGACGGCCCGGAAGCTCTGGGTGGAATTCCGCCGCCGGGAGGTGGAAGGGGAAGACCTGGTCCTTCCCTTGGCCTTGGTGGAAGAAAGAGGGCTCGGAGGGCGGGGGTGCCTGGTTTTCCCAGAAGACACTTCCCCGGCGGAGATCCTGGCCGGTATGAAAAAAGGTTTGGACCAGGAAGGAAAGACGGGATGAGGGGGACCGGGGGTTGGATGGCCTGGAGGGTCCATTGGTTCCATTGAGCGGATGCGTCATCTCCTTCAACGAGGAGGAGCACCTGGAGGAGTGCCTTCGCTCCCTGGACTTCTGCGACGAAGTGGTGGTCCTGGACTCGGGCTCCACGGACCGGACCGTGGAGATCGCGGAGAGGATGGGGGCCCGGGTTGAAGTGAACCGCCCCTTTCCCGGCCATATCGAGCAGAAGAACCTGGCTCTTTCCCTGGCCCGCAACGACTGGGTCTTCTGCCTGGATTGCGACGAGAGGGTTTCCCCCTCCTTGCGGGCGGAGATAGAGGAGAGGAGGGCGAAGGGGTTTTCCGGCGCGGCGGGCTACTCCATGCCCCGGCTAAATTGGTACCTGGGCAGGCCCATACGGCACGGGGCCTTCTGGCCGGACCGGAAGGTCCGTCTCTTCGACAGGAGGCGCGGCCGCTGGGGCGGAACCAATCCCCACGACCGGGTGGAGGTGGAGGGCCCGGTGGAGAAGCTCCAGGGTGTGATCGAGCATTTTCCATACAGGGACCTGGGGGAACACCTGGAGACGATCCGGAACTTCACGGCCATCGCCGCCCAAGCCTTGCGGGAGGAGGGGAAACGGGCGACCATGGCGGATATCTGGATCAGGCCGCCAGCCTTCTTCGTAAAGTCCTTCTTCCTCAAGCTGGGCTTTCTGGACGGCTGGAGAGGCCTTTTGATCGCGGCCCTGGGGGCAAGGTACACCCATCTCAAGTGGAAACGCCTCGCCCGGCTCAACGCGGAGGAGGGAAAAAAATGAGCGCGGGCGGATCTTTGCCGGGAAACAGGGTTCTCTTCTTCGGGAAGAGCAAGCCTCATACCTGGTGCACCGGCAACCTTGTCCATGCCCTCCGGGCGGCCGGCAAGGATGTCCGCTGGATCAACCCTTTCCGCCTTTCCAGGTGGCTCGGGAAGGAGCAGGCCCGGGACCGGATCTTCCAGTTGACCCGGGCCTTCCACCCGGACCTGCTCTTCGTCTTCTTCCGCGACCTTCCCCTGCCCATCCTGGAAGAGCTGGCCCCGAAAATCCCCACGGTCCTCTGGGTGGAGGAATACCTGGATCCCCTTCCCGAGGACGTGTGCCGCCGCGCCGCCCTGAGCGCCGTGGTGGTCCTGACCAACCTCTCCCAGGTGGAGGCCTACCGGGCCGCCGGGGCCCGGAAGGTGGTCTTTTCGCTGAGCGGCTGCGGCCCCACCCACTATGACCGCCCCTTCAAGCCCCTGGAGAACCCGCCGGTGGACGTGGTCTTCATCGGGGGGCCGGGGAGCCAGGAGAGCAACGGCCAGAGGCCCAGGTTCCTGGGCAGGCTCGCCCGGGATTTCAAAGTCGAGATCATCGGGAAGAAATGGGATAATCTGGCCCGGCTGGTTCCGGGCGCCGTCATCCGACCCGCCGTGGGGCCCAGGGGGTATTACCGGGCCTGCCGGCGTTCCGCGGTGGTTCTCGGATTGAACGAGAGGAACGATCTTCCCTTGTATTTCAGCAATCGGATCTGGTTGACCCTGGCCTGCGGAGGTTTCCACCTTACCCACTATGTGCCCCGTATCGAAGAGATCTTTCAAAAGGGGGTCCACCTGGACTGGTTCCGGGACGAGGAGGAGTGCGTGGAGATGGTGCGGGACTACCTTCGAAGGGGGGCGGACCGCAGGAAAATCGCCGGGCGGGGGAAGGAACTGGTCGTCTCCGGGCACACCTACCGGCACAGGGTGGAGAAGGTTCTGGAGGCCCTGGGAGCCCGGGGAGGAGCCCCGGTGTGAAAAAGAGGGGGAGGAGTGAGTTGAGCGGGAGGAGAAAAAAACCCCGGGTCTCCGTGGTGATCCCGAACTGGCAGGGAGAGAAGGTCCTCTCGGAGAACCTGCCCTCTGTGATCCGGGCATCCGAAGCCTTTTCGGCGGCCTCGGAGGTGATCGTCGTGGACGACGGCTCCACCGACGGCAGCCTGGAGGTCCTGGGGCGCTTCGATGGGACCGTCCGCCTGGTCCGCCACGAGCGGAACCTGGGATTCGGCCGGGCGGTGATGAGCGGGGCCCGCGCGGCCCGCGGAGAGATCCTGGCTCTTCTCAACTCGGACGTCCGGGTGGAGGAAGGTTTCCTCGGCCCCCTGGTGGAGCACTTCCGGGACCCGGAGACCTTCGGGGTTTCGCCCGCGGCGGAGAACGAGGAAGGGAGACTTCTTCCCCCTCACCGGATGATCCCCCGGTTTCGGCACGGCCTTTTGCGGTTCAGGAAACCACGGTTCGAAAACGCTTCCCAGGCCCTGGAGGTCCAAGGGGGGCCTGCTCCGACCTTTTTCGTTTCCGGCGGTTATTGTCTCCTGCGGAGGGACAGGTTCCTGGAACTCGGGGGATTCGACCCGCTCTTCTCCCCCTTCTATTACGAGGATACGGACCTGGGATACCAGGCCTGGCGCAGGGGCTGGAAGTGCTGGTTCGATCCCAGGAGCCGTGTGGTCCACGCCGCCGGTGGGACGATCGGCCGCATCTTCCCCCAGGAGGAGGTCAAGCGGATCCGTTTCCGGAACAACCTTCTCCTGGTCTGGAAGAATACCAGGAGTCCCTACCTCCTGGTGGTGCACCATCTCCTTCCCGTCCTGGCCCGGGTGGCGCACCGGGCCGCCCGGGGCGATGGAAATATATGGAAGGGATTCCTGGACGCCTTGCGTCTCTTCTCCAGGGTGCGCGAGGCCCGGGCCAGGTCCGCCGTGAAGGGCGGGCTCGCCGACAGGGAGATCTTCCGTCTCGTGGGGGAAGAAAGTCTCAAGCCCACCCCGGCCCCCGCTCCCTCTGTGGAGCCCATGGTCGCGACGGGGAAGGTTTCCGCCCTGGGCGCCCGGTGAAAAGAGCATGTAGGGGACGCCCGAGGGTGTAGGGGACGCCCGAGGGACGAAGCGCAGCGACGTCCCGACGGTCGTCCCGCGATGGGGCCCAGAAATCCCGATGGATCCGGCCCGGTGCCCCATCCCCCGCATGCGGGGGGATGATTCCGAATTTCCGGAACCAACCCGGGCCGACGTTCGCCTGCGCCGCCTCCGGCGACGCAGGCTCCGGCGGCCCCTACACCCAGGATGCAATGTAGGGGACGCCCGAGGGACGGAGCGCAGCGACGTCCCGACGGTCGTCCCGCGATGGGGCCCAGAAATCCCGATGGA
>CAYQBW010000406.1:0-3611 GCA_964415725.1 uncultured Planctomycetia bacterium | reverse complement strand
ATTGGGATTTGGGGGCCCCATCGCGGGACGACCGTCGGGCCGGCGCTTCGCGCCGCCCCTCGGGCGTCCCCTACGGCGTCCTCCCACGCCACGTTACGATCGGAACGTAGGGGCCGCCGGAGCCTGCGCCGCCGGAGGGGGCGCAGGCGAACGTCGGCCCGCGTTGGTTCCGGGGGTCCCGAATCATCCCGCCCCGGGGGATATGGGGAAACGGGCCGGCTCCATTGGGATTTGGGGGCCCCATCGCGGGACGACCGTCGGGCCGGCGCTTCGCGCCGTCCCTCGGGGGGTCCCCTACCTACCCGGACAGGATTCCCTGGGCCTGGAAGAGGGAGGCCACGGGAAGGGCCTCCCCGCCCAGGCGGAAGGCCCAGTGGAGGGTGAAGCCCAGGTTCCCCCTGAAAGGTTCGCCCTGGGGCCTGGGAAAGACCAGGAGCCAGGTGGCGCGCTTCCCCGGCCCCAGGCCAGCCCTGAGGGTGGGCCGCCCCTTGGCGTCCAGGACCTGGCCTAGCTTCATCACCCGGCCGGAGTCGTCCCGCACCAGGAAGCGCGGAAAGAGGAGGGTGAAATTCCGGCCCGTCTTGTTGGCGACCTGGAGGCGGAAGACCAGGGCCTGGTTTGGTGGTCCTTTGCCCCCCAGGCCCTCCCGGCGCTGGACCTCCCCCGAAAGGAGAACCTCCAGGCCCGGGGGAAGGGAGAGAGGGCGGCCATACCCTCCTTCCACCAGGTGGGCGGGTCCCCGGTCCAGGAGATTGCCCTTCAAGGCCAGGGGAATGCTCCTGGAGAAGGTGCAGGAGGGGGCGCAAAGAAGGGCAAGGAGCAAGAGACAAGGAATTGGTAGGGGAGGTGGGACTCGAACCCACACGCTCCGAAAGGAGCAGAGGATTTTAAGTCCTCGGCGTCTGCCATTCCGCCACTCCCCCGCGAAGAGGCTCCTCAAGCCGGCCCTGCTTTCTGGGGATGGCCCTTTCCGGGAGAAAGAACGGGCTGGACCAGGAGGACCCAGAAGGCCTTGAGAATCACGAAGGGAATGAAGAAGCAGAGCACCAGCAAGGTCAGGCAGGTCATGAGAAGCATCACCAGGACGAAGGCCGTCCAGGCGAAGAACCTTGCCGCCCTGCCGGGAGTCACGGGGCTTCCCATCCCATGGAGCTTCCTGGTCCATTGATTGAAAGAAAAAAGTGGAGGCGGCACCCGGATTCGAACCGGGGATGGAGGTTTTGCAAACCTCTGCCTTACCACTTGGCTATGCCGCCTCCCAAAGGAGATCTTCCAGGAAAGGAAAATCTAGCAGGACCGGAGCCCTGGTCAAGGGAGGGGGATAGGAATCGAAATCCGTGACTCTTTGTGATAAAAAGGGCTCCCCGGGTGGCATACCCATCCGGCCTTTCCTGGTTGGACCGGGAATCTCCGGTCCATGAAGACAAGGTCGAGAGGCTTATGAAGATCAAGATCTACTGCACGTTCCCCCAGGTGATCATCCGGGAGCCTCTCCTCTACAACCTAGGTCGCAACTTCAACGTGATCCCCAACATCCGGGGCGCCTCGGTGACGGAGGAATCGGGTTTCATGGCTCTCGAGCTGGAAGGTTCCAAGGAGGAGCTGGACCAGGCGCTCGCCTACTTGAAGGAGAAAGGCGTCCGGGTGGACACCGTGGAAGGGGAGGAAACCCAGGGATCCAAGGAATCCAAGGAATCCCAGGAATCCAAGGATTGAAGGCGGAACCCCTGCTTCTGAAGGGGAAAAAGGGAAATTTTTCGCCTGGATACGCGCACTTTGAAAAAAACCGGTTGCCGCAAGGATGAAAAAACCATGAGGAGATCCATTTTTCCGGGCCTTTTCCTGGCCGCGGGTCTCACTTTCCTGGCCTGGGTTGCGGGATGCCGAACCCCCGGCCGTCCAGGCTCTTCCCGGGCTGCTGAGATCATCTACCATCATGCCGACCTGCGGACCCCCAAAGGCCTGGTGAAGGGCGGGGCCATCGCCGTGGAGGACGGGAAGATCCTGGCCCTGGGTCCGGAGAAGGAAATCCTGGCCCGGTTCAAGGGGGAGGGGACCAGGGTGGTGGACCTGAAGGGGGGAGTGGCCTTCCCGGGGATGATGGATTCCCTGGGGAACCTGCTCCAGCTCGGGACATCCTTGAGGCAGGTGGACCTTCTGGACACCCACTCCTGGGAGGAAGTGGTGGAGCGCGTGGCCAGCCGGGCCAGGCGGACCCCCAAGGGCCAGTGGATTCTCGGGATGGGTTGGGACCAGAACCTATGGAAGGTTCCGGCCATGCCCACCCACGAAGAACTCTCAAAGGCCGTCCCGGACAACCCGGTCTGGCTGCTTCGGGTGGACGCTCTTTGCGGGATCGCCAACAAGAAGGCCATGGAGATCTGCGGGATCAACAGGAACACCAAGGATCCCAAGGGCGGGCGGATCGTGCGGGGGCGGAACGGGGAGCCCACGGGAGTCCTGCTCCGGACGGCTCTCGACCTTGTGCTCAGCCGGATTCCCCCTCCCAGTCCGGCGGAGATCAAGGCATCCTTCCTTCTCGCCCAGGACGCCTGTTTCCACGCCGGGCTTACGGGCGTCTTCGTTCCGGGCCTGGAATGGGAGGAGATCGATTACCTGCGCCAGCTCGTGGATTCCGGGGAATGGCATCTTCCCGTGAGCGTCTCGGTGCGCTCCGACGGGGACCCGGACGTGATGGACGGCCACAAGCCTGTCTTCGACTACGGAGGGCTCCTGGACATCCGTTGCGTCACTCTCTACATGGACGGCGCTTTGGGTTCCCGGGGGGCCGCCCTTTTGGAGCCCTACGAGGACGACCCCTTGAACATGGGGATCCTGAGTTACTCCAAGGAGGAAGTGGTGGACGTGGCGCGGAAGGCCTTCCAGAAAGGCTTCCAGGTCTCGGCCCACTGCATCGGCGACCGGGCCGCCCGGGTGACCCTGGACGCCTACGAGGAAGTCTTCGGGGGAAAGCCCCACCCGGAACTCCGGTGGCGGATCGAGCACTCCCAGCTCGTGACCCCCGAGGACCGGCTGCGATACAAGAAACTCGGGATCATCCCCAGCATGCAGCCCACCCATTGTCCTTCCGACATGGGTTGGGCCTTGAAGCGGATCGGCGAGAGGAGAAAGAACGAGGCATACAACTGGCGGGCCTTCGCCGACCTGGGACTCAAGATCGCGGGCGGTTCGGACTTTCCCGTGGAATCCTACGATCCTCTCAAGGGGATCTATGCGGCGGTCACCACCAAGAAGGAGGACGGGACCCCGCCGGGGGGATACCTGCCCAGCGTGCGGCTCACCCGCAAGGAGGCCATTGACCTCTTTACGATCAATTCCGCCTATGCTGTTTTCCGGGACAGGACCCGTGGAACCCTGGAACCCGGCAAGAGGGCCCACATCACGGTCTACGACCGGGACATCATGACCGTCCCGGAACACCAGATCCTGGAGGCCCGGGTTCTGTTCACCATCGTTGACGGCAGGATCGTCTACGCCAACAACGAGATCCGGTAGGGGACGCCCGAGGGGCGGCGCGCAGCGCCGCCCCGACGGTCGTCCCGCGATGGGGCCCCTGAATTTCGATGGATCCGGCCCGGTTCCCCAAATCC
>CAYQBW010000405.1:2348-3625 GCA_964415725.1 uncultured Planctomycetia bacterium | reverse complement strand
TCGTTTCACCGGAAGGGAGAGGGTCTTCCCGTTCCCCAGCCGGAAAAGGAGGGTTCCTCCCCTGGCCCGGCCCAAGGGAAGACCTGAAAACACCTCACCCGTGGAAAGGATGGCCCGAAACGAACCCGGGCCCGCCGAAAGGGGAAGGGGGTCCCCAAGCCCGGCCTCGGTGGAAGCCGAAGGGAAGAGAAGGAGCAGGAGAACCCCCAGGGCTCCCCGGCTCTTGTGTGGGATCGGAACTCTCCAGCCCGGAAGAAAGCGCCTCATGAAGAAGACTACCCCCTTCCCCGGGGAGGAGACGGTGGGAAGGTATGGGCTCCAAGTGGACTCTGAAGCCCTGCTGGAGGATTTTCTCACCTTGGTCCGGATGGACTCCCCCTCCGGGAAGGAGGGCCGGGTGGCGGCCTGGTGCCGGGAAAGAATGGAGGAGTTGGGGATCCGGTGCGTAACGGACCGGACGGGAGAACTCCTGGGAGGGGAGACGGGGAACCTTCATGGCTTCCTTCCGGGAACCAAGGGAGGGCCGCCCCTCCTGCTCTCGGCCCACATGGACACCGTTCCCGAGGCCGTCGGGGTCCGTCCCCTGGTGGAACGGGGATGCGTCCTGAGCGACGGAACCACCCCGCTTGGGGCGGACGACAAGTCGGGGATCGTGGTGATCCTCCACGCCCTCCGGCTCCTTCTCCGCCGCCCCGGGCCCAGGCCGGACCTGCACATTCTTTTCACCGTCCAGGAGGAAACAGGCCTCAAGGGAGCGCGGGCCGCTGAATTCCCAAGCACCAGGCCCGCCGCGGCCCTGGTCCTGGACGGCGGCTCGGTGGACCGCCTCATCCACAAGGCCCCTGCCAAGAATTCCTTCCAGTTCCATTTCCACGGAAAGGAGGCCCACCTGACCAGAGAACCGGAACTGGGGTTGAACGCCGTGGAGATGGCGGCCCAGGCCGTGGCGGCCATGCCGCTCGGCCGTATCGACGCGCTGACCACGGCCAATGTCTCCTCCATCCGAAGCTCCGGGGGAGCCGGCAAGGTGCCCGTCTCCTGCGTCGTGGAAGGAGAAGTCTCTTCCCTGGAGAAGAAAACCCTCGAACGGGTCACCCACGACCTCTACAGGGCGGCCATGGCCGCCATCCAGGGCCGCCAGGTGGTGCTCGGGGGAAGGACCTGGAAACCCGGCCTGGAGGCCCGAATCGAGCCCCTCCACCCGGCTCTGGACGTCCCTTCCGGCCACCCCCTGGTCCGAGCGGTGAAAGAAGCGGCTCTTTCCCTGGGGCGGGGGA
>CAYQBW010000405.1:0-2338 GCA_964415725.1 uncultured Planctomycetia bacterium | reverse complement strand
GGATTCCTTCCCTTGTCCTGGGAACGGGCATGGCTCTCCCCCACACCCCCCAGGAAAACATCCGCCTGGAGGACATGGCCCGGTCCACCCAGCTCCTGGCCCGGGTCGTCCAGGTCCTGTGACCGGAGTTTCTCTTTTCCCTTTGGGCGGCTAGAATCGGGAATGGAGGTTCGGGGAAGGAGCTGGAAGAGCCAGAGAGAAACGGACCGACGTGAACCCCAGGATAGGACTCAACCTGAATCACCGGCAGGAGCTTCGGCTCCTGCAGTCCCCCCAGATGATCCAGGCCATGCAGATCCTCCAGCAGCCCTTGATGGAGCTGAAGGAGAGGATCGACCAGGAACTCCAGGAAAACGTCTTCCTGGAGATCAAGGAACAGGACCAGCCCGAGGGGGAACGGGAGGAGAGGGGAGAACTCCTCCGCCAGGAAGAGGCCAGGGGCGGCGAGGACCTGGGGGAACCTGTCTCGGCCCTCTACGAGACATTGGAAGAGCTTGAAAAACGGTCTCTTGATTTCCGGCCCGGGCCGGGGGGACGCAAGCCCGGCGACGACGGGGAGGACGCGAAGCACGAGGCCCTGCAGAACACCGCCGTCGCGGGAGTGACCCTGGCGGAGCACCTCCTGGAACAGCTCGCCATGCTGGACCTGACTCCCACCATGCGGCGGCTGGTGGAGCTGGTGATCTACAACATGGACGACAACGGCCGCCTCCTGGTCACGCCTGAAGAGATCGTCCGGGAGGCCGGGGGGGGAGTCACCAAGGAACAGGCCGAGGAAGCCATCCGGATCGTCCAGCAGATGGACCCCCCCGGCGTGGCCGCCCGGGACCTGAAGGAGAGCCTGCTCCTCCAACTGGACCGTTTCGACGGGGACCACACCTTCCTGCGCACCCTCATCCAGGATCACCTGGAAGACATCCTGATGAACCGCCTCCCCAAGGTGTGCCGCCAGACGGGCAAATCCATGGAGGAGGTCAAGGAGGCCCTGGAATTCTTGCGCCACCTCAACCCCAAGCCCGGCGCCGAGTTCGGCAGGGAGGTGAACTACACCGTGCTTCCCGACGTGGTGGTGGAAGAGGTGGACGGGCGCTACGAGGTCCAGGTCGTGCGGGATCCCCTCCCGTCCCTCCAGATCTCCCCGGTCTACAAAAAGCTTCTCAAAGAGGCAAAGAAGGACAAGAAGGTCTACGAATACCTGCGCAAGAAGATCGAGTCGGCCCGGGCCTTCATGGACGCCATCCAGCAGAGACAGAGCACTCTCCAGAGGATCAGCCAGGTCCTTGTGGAAAAACAAAAGGAGTTCCTGGAACAGGGAGTGGAGAAGCTCAAGCCCATGAAGATGCAGGACGTGGCCGACGCCCTCGGGGTCCACATCTCCACGGTGAGCCGGGCCATCTCGGGGAAATACATGCAGACCCCAAGAGGCATCTTCGAACTGAGAAGGTTCTTCTCCACGGGAACCACCAACGAAGATGGGAAGGAACTGAGCCAGAACACCATCAAGGAATGGGTCCGGGAGATCGTGAACGCCGAGGACAAGAAGAACCCCCTTTCGGACGACGAAATCGTGGAGAGGCTCCAGAAAGAAAAAGGGGTCAAACTTGCCAGGCGGACCGTCACCAAGTATCGGAAGGCCCTGGGAATCCCTTCCTCCCGGTTGAGAAAGTCCTACTAGAAAGAGAGAGGCATGGCGAACATCAGAGCCACGGAGATCCGCAAAGGCATGGTCCTCAAGATGGACGGTGGGTTGTGGTACGTGATGAGCTACACCCACATCACCCCCGGCAACAAGAGGGCCATCAACCAGATCCAGTTGAGGAACATCCAGACGGGGGCGCGCAAGGACATGCGCCTCCCCTCGGGAGCCCAGGTGGAGACGGCCTACCTGGACAAGCGCCCCTGCAGTTTCCTCTACAAGGACGCCTCGGGCGCCCATTTCATGGACAGCGAGACCTACGAGCAGTTCACCCTTCCCCCCGAGGTGATCCAGGACGCCATGCCTTTCATCACCGAGGATACGCCCATCCAGGTGACCTTCCACGAAGGTGAGCCCGTGTCGGTGGACCTTCCCGCCGCGGTGGAACTCACCATCGTGGAGGCCGAAGAGGCCGTCCGGGGCGACACGGCCACCAACGTAACCAAGAACGCCGTCCTGGAGACGGGCCACAAGCTCAAGGTCCCCAACCACATCAAGGTGGGGGACCGGGTGAAGGTCTCCACCGAGACGGGCGAGTTCCTGAGCCGGGCGAACCGATCCCATGCGCGGCGCGGCCCTCCTCCTTGTTCCGGCCCTCCTGCCGGGAGGCCGCGTCACCCCCTCCACCCCTGGAAAGGTGGC
>CAYQBW010000404.1:0-3630 GCA_964415725.1 uncultured Planctomycetia bacterium | reverse complement strand
TCCCTTCTCTCCTGGGCGCCTTCCTCACTTCCCCCCCTTTCCCGCTCCCCCGGCCGGGACGGGCGCTCTCTTCGGGCAAAGGAGCAAGGCCGACTGGATCGCTCTCCATGCCCGGCGGGCGCATCTCTCCTCCAGGGCGCGCAACTCGCGGGGAGACGGGGTCTTCCGCCCGGCAAGAAGCCGGGCGGTCTCCCGGAAATTCGCCCTCTCCGCCTGGAGGAGCACATCCCTCACCCCGGGCCTTCCCTTCTTCCCCGCCAAAAGCCGCAGGTCCAGAAGCCCCTTCTCCGGCGTGGAGACCAGAAGGCGCAGGTAGAGCTTCCGGGCCGCGTCCCAAAGGGACGAGCCCTTCCCGGGCTCCCCGCGAACCAGAAGGGGCGGCGGCCCGGCCTTCACGAAGAGGGGAACCGCCACGGAGGCGCAGGGGTTTCCGAGGATCACCCAGAAGCAGGCCCGCCCCGGATCCTCCCCCTTCTTCACACCCCGGAAAAGAGCGACCGCCTTTGTGGACCGCCGGCAGATGGTGACCTTCGTGTCGAGGGGACCCGACCGGGCCCCCCGGGAGAGGGGATAGGGATCACGCAGGAACGTAAACAAGTCCCGGGTCACATGGGCCAGCAGGAAGGCCGCCCCCAACCTCCCCTCCCGGGCCGCGCCCTCGAGAAGTCTCCTGGCCCGCTCGTAGCGGCCGAATCCCGAGCCCTTGCCCGTTCCCGAAAAGGCGAAATTGGCCCGCACCAGGACCCCCAAGGGCGCCTCGGCCGGGTCGGACGCGTCGAAACGCCTGTGCTTGTGGCACCCCGTCTCGAAGTAGGCCGCCCCGCCCAGGGCGTCGATCACGCCGAAATTCGCGTTGACCTCCCTGCCGGGCCGGTCCGTCTCCTCCAGGATCGCCCCGAAATCGGTTACCCTCCGGCACCGCTCCAGGGCGGACTTCATGAACTCCCCCTCCTTGTCGCCCCCCGGTCCGTCCAGGTCGTCCGAAGCGGAATTCATGATGGCGAAACCCGCCTCGTTGATTCCCGCCCAGACACAGGAGCGCTCTCCCTTCCCGGCCGTGACAAGCCCCAGGAAGGCGAGCCTTTTCCCCCGTCCCGGAAAGTAGAGGACCTTGTTGTTTCCCGCGTTGGTGTCCCGGTTCTTCCAGAGGAGGGGGCGGCCGCCGGCGGTGGCCCGGCCCGAGATCACCGCCGTAGTGCACTCCTCCAGGGCCGGCCCTTGGGCCCGAGCCTGGGAGCAGGGGAGGGACCCGAATAAAAGCGCCGCCCATACCAGAAACGCCCCCTGGGTTCTCACAGCACCTCCAATCTCTTGGAAAAAAGGAGGACGGAAAAAGTCAGTCTACCATTTTCTCCAGCAGGCCGGCCAACCGGGCGGCCCGTTTCTTCCACTCCGGCGAGGAGAGGGCCATGGCCTTGGCCTGGGCGGCGAGATTGGTGGCGATCCGCCGGAGCGCCACCTGGTCCGAGGCGCCCTCCCGGGCCAGGGTCCTGGCCACGGCCTGGGCCCGCTCGAACTGGTCCCACATGACCAGGTAGAGAAGCATGTCCCCAAGGATCCGGAGCCTGTCCGAGAGGGGCTCCCGGATCTTTCCGAGGGCCCCCTCCAGGAGGGCCAGGGCCTTGCCCCGCTCGTTTCGCGCCGCCAGCGATCCGGCCAGACTCAAGACCGTGGAAGCATCCCATCCCCCCAGGCCCAGGGCCCTCTCCAGGGCCTCGCCCCCTTCCCGGTGGAAGCGTTCGCGCTCGGCCGGATCCTTGGTCTCCCCGGCCCTCCGGCAAAGGGCGATCCCCAGGTCCCGCCAGACCCCGGCGTCGCCCTTTCCTTTCTCCACCAGGTTTCTGAGGAGCACCACCGCCTCGTCGGCCCGCTCTGTGGCGAGAAGGATGGAGGCCAGGCCCCGGGCCGCACCGGCGTGCTCGCCGTCCTTCGCCAGGGCCGCCCGGTAGCCCTCCTCGGCTTCCCTGAGCTTCTTTTGCTCCTGCAATGCCCGGCCCAGCAGGGCCGCCACGTCCGGGTCGGAGGGGTCCTCCCGCAGGAGATCCCTCAGGACCTTTTCCGCCTCGGCGGCTTTGCCCTCCAGGAGAAGGCGGCCCGCCGCTTCCAGTCTCTCTTCTTTCGTCAACGCCCCATCTCCTCGAGAAGCTTCTCCACCCTCTCCAGGGTCTTCTCTTTGCCCAGCAGGGCCAGGGTCTCCCCGATGGGCGGGGAGACGACCCCGCCGGTGACGGCCACCCGGAGAGGCTGGCTCACCTTGCCCATGCCCAAGCCCTTCTCCTCGGCGTAATTCCTGAGGACCGCCTCCAGGTTCGCGGCGCTGAAATCCTGGAGATCGGAAAGAATCCTCCTCAAGTCCTCCAGCACCCCGGGCGTCTCGGGCGCCTCCAGGACCTTCCGGACCTTCTTCTCCTCCCGCCGGATCTCCACGCCATCGGCAAAGAAGAAACCCGCCGCCCGGGGAAACTCCTCCAGGGTCTGGATCCGTTCCCGCTCCAGCTCGAGGACCCCTTCCAGGAGAGGCCTGTCCCCGGCTCCCAGGCGGATCCCCGCCTCCTCCAGGAAGGGCAGGACCAGCTCGGCCAGCTCCGAGGCGGGCTTCTCCCGGAGGTAGAGGGAGTTGAGCCAGAGGAGCTTCTTCATGTCGAACCGGGCTGGCGTGGAGATGACCCGCTCCAGGGTAAAGAGCCGCACCATCTCCTCCCGGTCCACCTTCTCCCTGTCGTCGCCCGGGGACCAGCCCAAGAGCGCCAGGTAGTTGAAGAGGGCCTCGGGCAGAATTCCTTTTTTCTTGTATTCTCCCACGTAGACGTCGCCGTCCCGCTTGGAGAGGGGCCGTCCCTGGTCGTTCACGATCATGGGGAGGTGGCCGTAGAGGGGAGGTTTCCAGCCCAGGGCCTCGAAGAGCAGGACGTGCCAGTAGGTGTTCTCCACGTGGTCGTCGCCCCGGACGATGTGGGTGATCTCCATGTCGTGGTCGTCCACCACGTTGGCGAGATGGAAGACCGGCGTTCCGTCGGAGCGGACCAGGACCCGGTTCTTGAGGCCCTCGGCGGGCTTCCCCAGGTCGCCCTTGACCAGGTCGTGATACGCGGCGATCCGCCTCCGGAAGCGGAGGGCCCTCGCCCCGGGCACGGCGAAGACCCGGCCCGCCTCGATCCCTTCCCTCTCCTTCTCCAGGTCGAAGAGGACCCGCTCCCCCTCGCCCAGGATCCGGAGTCCCGAAAATCCGCAGAGGCTTCTTTGCTCCAACTCGAAGACGGCCCGCTCCAGGGGGGTCCCCTCCTTCACCCGGGCGGCGGGAATGAACTCCATCCCCCGGGCCGAGACCAGGACGGGCCACCTGGGATCCACCCCCAGGGTCCGGACCTCGCCGGAATCCCGGAGGAAGGCCGACTCCTCCCAGGGATGGGGCAGGCGGAAATGGAGGGCCGCCTTCCCGGAATCCCCAGGGGGGATATGAAAGAGAAGGGGCTCCATGTAGGCCCTCTGCTTCTTTTTCGGCCGCCTGGCGTTGGCCTCCTCGAAGGCCTCCCTGTGGGCCGCCCGAAGCCTCTCCTCTTCCCGGCGGAGCCTCTCCAGGAAGGCCGCCGCCTCCCCGGGGATCCCCTCCAGGCCTCCCGCCTCCAGGAG
>CAYQBW010000403.1:0-3638 GCA_964415725.1 uncultured Planctomycetia bacterium | reverse complement strand
CTCATGGACGGAGCGATCCGCCCGGCCTTGAAAAGGGCACTGATTTTCTCCCAACCCGAGTCGCCCGGGCGGATCGCTCCGTCCATGAGAGAGCCGTCTCGGTTCAAAATCCGCCCGCCGGCTCGGGATCCACCCAAAACCCTTTCGCGCCAAGGGAAAGGCCGAACTCAGCTTTTGACTTCCCTGATCGATCCCCTCCACCGCAGGATTACCATTGCCCAGGTTCGGATTTATCCAGGAGGCCCGGGTTTCATTCCGCCCATCCTCTCCGCCAGCTCCCCGATCCGGGAAGCGGGGAGGACCGTGATCCGGGGATCCAGGCGATACTCCTGTTCCCCCGGGTAGATCACCCACAGGTGTTCCAGGTGGAGATCCTCCAGGGCGGCTTTCATGGAGCGGGTGATCCTCGGGGCGTCGGCCCACTTGAATTCCAGCCCAAAGCGCTTCCCCCCCAGGGGGAGAAAGAGGTCCAGCTCCGCCCCGCCGTGGGTCCCCCAGTAATAAGCCTGGAAAGGCCTGAGGATCCTCAACACCTGCTCCAGGACAAACCCTTCCCAGGAGGCGCCCAGTTTCGGGTGGCCCAGGAGAGCCTCTTTTCCGGGGATCCCAAGGAGGGCATGGAGGATTCCGCTGTCCCGGATGTAGACCTTGGGCGCCTTGACCTGGCGCTTGCCCAGGTTCTCCCGCCAGGGAGGAAGGCGCAGGACCATGTAGGTCCCGCAAAGGACGTCCAGGTAATGGTTCACCGTCTTTCCGGAGACTCCCAGGGAGCCTGCCAGGGTGGAGGCGTTCCAGGTTTGCCCATGGTAATGGGCCAGCATGGTCCAGAACCGGCGGAGCGTCTCCGGGGGGATCCGAACCCCGAAGAGGGGCATGTCCCTCTCCAGGAAGGTCCGGATGAAGTCCTCCCGCCAGGCCAGGCTGTCCTCCTCGGAGGAGGCCAGAAAGGACCTGGGGAAACCGCCCCGGATCCAGAGAGCCTCCCGGTCCTCCACCTCGCCCTGGTCGAAACCGGCCATCTCCACAAAGCCCACCCGCCCGGCCAGGGACTCGGAGGCGCTTTTTACCAGGTCCGGGGAAGCACTCCCCAGAAGCAGGAAAGAAGCCTTTCCCCCGGGCCGGTCGACCAGGACCCGGAGAACTTCCATGAGCCTGAGATTCCGTTGGATCTCGTCGAGAACGACCAGGCCCTCCAAGCCCTCCAGGGCCAGCAAGGGGTTTTCCAGCCGGACCGCGTCCCTCGGATCCTCCAGGTCGAAATAGGCGCTCTTCCTTCGGGCGGCGATCCCCCGGGCCAGGGTGGTCTTCCCGCATTGCCTGGGTCCGAGGAGGGAGCAGGCGGGCCCTCGCCTCAGGGCGGTCTCGATGGCTTCTTCGTACCCTGGTCTGGGGATCATGCCGGAATTCTACCTTGAAAATCGGGAGCCCGCCTCCCTATTTTCAAGGTAAATGCCCCGAGGTGGCCCGGGGGGTCCCTACTTCTCTCTCCAGGGGCGGAGGATCCGGGCGAAGCGCTCCAGGTCGCGGTAGTCGTGCTTCCAGGTGGTGTACATGACGCCGATCACGCCCTGGACTTTCGCCGCGTCCCGGAGCCACTCCACGATCCGGGCCGGGTCGCCGTCGTAATACCCGGCCAGGATCTGGCGGTGCCCCCTTCCGGCGAAGAATTTGAGCGATTCCAGCCGCCCCGGCTGGTGGCGGTGCCAGTTCACCACGATCACCGACTCCGGCAGGCCCTTCCAGGAGCCCCACCAGGGACCGTCGCCCCGGACCAGGTAGTAACGCCCTTTCTTCTTCGCGTTGTGGAAGGGATCGAACATGTCGGACCAGACGTAGATCGGCTTGCCCGGATCGGTTCTCTTCAGGATGGCGGCGCACCGTCTCACGTTGTCCGCCAGGATCCCGCCGGGCGTCATCTTCCGGTCCAGGCAGGACCTGTCCCATCCTTGGACCCGGATCTCGTCGTGCTGCATGAAATACCCGTCGGGCCGCACGTGACGCTTCACTTCTTTGGCCTGCCAGGCCAGGAGGTCGTAGAGGGCGGGTTCGCTCATGCAGACCATGGCCTGGGAGCGGCGGATGAAGGCCGTGTGGTAGTAGCTGAAGAGCACGACCTCCCCTTCGTGGATTCTGCTCCCCGCGGGGAGAGTCACGACAGGCGGGGTGTGCCAGACCCAGATCCCGGCCTTCCGGGGGGTATGAAGGAGGAAGGGATCGGCGGCGCCGGTGAAATCCCTGCCCTCCACGAACCGGGTCTTCCCGTCCAGGCTCCGGACTTGCAGGGGCGCCCCCTTGCGGCGCACCAGGTTCACCAGCCCGGCGGGTTCGATCTTCACGTCGTCCCACCAGATCTTCCCCGCCTTGCCGCCCCAGACGCCCAGGTAGACGTTGACCTTGCGGTGGTCCAGAGTGTTGAAAGTGACATGGATCTTCCTCCAGGGCTGGTCGGCAAGGATCCTGGGCTGGAGGAAACAAAGGGAGGCCCCGTCCTTGGCCAGGGCCAGGATCCGCACCCGGTCCGCCGCCTGGAATCCCTCGGTCCGGACCCAGGCTGAGAGGTGGTAGTAACGGAAGGGCTTCACCTCCACCACCTGGCAGGCCCGGCCGTGACCGTGGCCAGGGTCCCACTTGCCGATGTTCTCCATCCGGAGGGAGACCTTGCCTCCATGGCGGACCCGGGGATCGATGAAGGAGATCCGCCCCGGCTTGTCCACGAACCTCCACCCCAGGGGCCGGTCGCCCCGGTATTCCTCGAACCCTCCGTTTTGGAAACCAAGGGAGTCGTCCGCCGGGACGAGCCTGCCCCCCTTCGCCCGGAAGGGAGCGTCCTTCACCGGAAGGCCGGCGGCCAGCTCGGGTTTCCGTGAAAGAAGGGAGCCCGCGTATCCCATGGGGAAAAGCGAGGCCACGCACTCCATGCCCAGCTCCCGGCACCGGCGGCGGAAACGGGCCACGCTCGCGGCATACCTTGGAGGCAGGCCGTCCCAGCGGACGAACTTGGAGTCCGCCACCACGACCCCCGTATACCCGGCCTTCTCTGCCCGCTCCAGGAGGGCGAGGGAAGCCTCCAGCTTTTCCTTCACCAGGAAGTTCGTGGAAAGGTAGAACCAGAGTTTACGGAGCCTTGGCTTCTCCTGCCCCCGGCAGGGGAGGAGAAGCAGGGCCAGGGCCGCCCCGGCCAGGGCGGCCCCGGCGCGGGTTTTTCTCTCAGTTGAAGACACCAGTTCAAGACCGGATCATCAGCAAAACGGAATTAGTCGCCCAGAGGGTGAAAGTCGAGGGTTCCAGGATGAGAAACTGGGCCTGGACAGGCCTGTCCAGGGGATACTTTGCGTTGATATTCAAGACGGTTCCACCTGTTCCCCCCGGGGAAAGGATGGGCCCCCTCTTCCAGGCGAAGGGAACCACGAAAAGGGAACCAAGGCCGAAGGGATCCAGGGGGAAGTGACACCATCCGCCCCCCACGAAGAGGAGACCCGCGCTTCCAGGCCGCCCCCTCACCATGACACGGACCGTGCCCTTGCGGGCGGGCTTGCCCGAAAGCCAGGCGACGGGAGGCTTGGAGTTGGGATGGAAGAGAAAGGACCCAGGAGGCCTCACCTGGTAGGCCGGTCCGGGAAAGCCGCCCAGCATTCCCC
>CAYQBW010000402.1:2012-3643 GCA_964415725.1 uncultured Planctomycetia bacterium | reverse complement strand
GACCAGGAGACCCAGAGTCTCGGCCTGCCCCGGAAAGAAAGCCAGGGACCAGTAGAGGGGCCGCCAGGCGGCGAGCTTGGGATTCCAGCCCGGGTCCCCGAGACGGGAGGCGAAAAGGAGAACCCGGCCTCCCCTCTCCAGGGCGCCCAGGACATCGGCGTCCAGCTTGTCCGAAAGCAAGACGTCCCCCGCCGGCAGGGAAGGATCCTTTTCCGGGTAGACCCAAAGCGGATAGGTGTTCTTCTCGGGCTTTCCTCCCAGGTGGAGCACAAGCTGCAGGCGCCGGGCCCGGCCGGGCTCCAGGATCCCCTCGAGAGGAACCTCCACCTTTCCCAGGCCGGCCACGCTACCCACGGGGACGGGGGCCTTTCCTTCCACCGACCCTCGCCGGAGGACGACCTTTTCCGGGGTCCGGAGCTTCCACTCCACGCGGGGTTTCTCCAAGGGGGCGGGGCCGTCGTTTCGCACCACCACGCCGAACGTGAGGGTCTCGTTTTCGGTCCAGGTATACTTGGGGAGCCGGGCCAGGGCGACGCGGGGGGCGCAATACCCCCGGAAGTCCTGGGGAAGGACGATTCCCTTGCTGTCCCAGAACATGTCCAGCCACCCCACGTAGGCCTCCCCCTGGCCCTGGAAATCCTCCATGGAAAGAAGCTGGAAGCCCCGGCAGGAAGGAGTGCGCAGGAAGGATTCGATCTCGTCCTTGTAGAGAAGGCGGTTCAAGGCCCCCGAGGCCCTTGTGAAGTCGGCCTGTTGTTCGAAGATCCCGGCCCTCTTTGCGGCATCCCGCATCTTCTCGAGCCGGGTGTTCCTGAGGACGCCTGTGAACTTCCCGCAAAGGTCCCAGTCCGGGTAGACCGGCCACTGGCCGATCTCGTGGGCGATGATGGGGACCTTGGTCTTTGAATACTTGGCCTCGTAGTCCCAGTCCGTCCCGCTCTCCATGTGCTGGCGCACCCACCCGATCCCCGGGACGGCGTGGGTGGCGTTGAAGTCGCAATAGGGCGTGATCGTCCGGGCCGTGGAGGCGGCGTAGAGCCTGCGCGGATCGTATCTTTTGATCTCCTCGATCCACTTTCCCGTGACGGCGAAGTTGGAATGGCCCAGCTCGTTTCCGATGACCAGGAAGCAGAAACTCGGGTGGTTGCCGAAGGTGTCAACCACCCGGCGCATCTCGGCCCGGGCGAAGTCGTCCACCGACTTCTCCCCCTTTCCCGGGCCCAGCCCCTCCTGGCGCCCCTCGTTGATCCAGATCCCCACGGAGGCCTGGATGTAGATCCCCATCTCGTCGGCAGCCTGGAAGGCCGCCTCGGGGGGACACCAGGAATGGAAACGCGCGTGGTTGAGGCCGTGCTCCCTGTAGAGGGAGAAGATCCGGAGCCAGTCCTCCTTCTTCGTGGATGGGTAACCGGTCAGGGGGAAATGGACGCAGTCCAGGTTGCCCCGCATGAAGACGGGTTTTCCGTTGAGAAAAAGCTCGTTTCCCCGGTGGGCGATCTCCCTGAACCCGAAGGAGAGGCTCTTTTGGTCCGCCGCCTCCCCGGAATCCAGGAGCTCCAGGCGCGCCTGGTAGAGCCTTGGGGTGAACTCCGACCAGGGGACCACCGAGGAGCCGCAATCCACGTGTAGGG
>CAYQBW010000402.1:0-2002 GCA_964415725.1 uncultured Planctomycetia bacterium | reverse complement strand
GCCGGCTCTCCCCTTCCCAGGACCAGCCCCCCCCTGGGGTCGGTGACGCGGACCCGGATTTTCTTCCCGCCGAAAGAGCCGCCCTTCAGCCGGCCCTCCACGACCAGGACCCAGCCGTCTCCCGCCCTCCTCGGAAAGAGCCGGACCCGCTCGATCCCCGGGACCGGCAGGGCCCGGATCTCGATCCTTCCCACCACGCCGTTCCAGCGGGTCTGGGTCTGGGGGCCGTAGGAGTGGGACATGAGCCCCAGGTGGTGGATCATGCGGTTGTCGATCCTCAAGGTCAGGACGTGCTTCCCAGGCTTCAGCCGGCCCAGGCGGTGGACGTGGGGCGCGGCGAAGGAGTCCAGGGGAGGGCCCGCGGGCCTGCCGTCCACCCAGGCCCTCGACTCCCAGAGGACCCGCTCCAAAAAGACCGCGATTTCCCGCCCATCCCATTCCGGGGGGACCCGGAAGGTCTTCTGGTACCAGGCGGGCCCGATGTATTCGTGCCTCCGGGTGAGGACGCCGTACCTCTCCGGCCCGGGGGCGCCCACACCGGCCTCGTCGGTCGTCCCGGGAAGATGGATGGAGCCTTCCAGGGTCCTTGTGAACCACGTCTCCCCGATTCCCTTGTCCCCGGGGTCGACGGCGAAACGCCACCTTCCGGCGAGGGAGAGGATCTCCCCGGCCCGAAGGGCCCCGCCCCAGGGCCCCAGGAGCAACAAGAGAAAGGATAGGGAAAAGATCGACGAAAACTTCCGCGCCATGGATCGGGACCTCGCGACCTTCCCCCCTTTTCCGCGGGAAAGACCAAGGTAGCCGGGCCGCCGGGGAAACGGAAGGATCAGGTCCGGACGGTGGAGACCGTGGAAACGAGGGCCTCCCGGGCGGCGCCGGCGTAGTGGGAGGCCAGGTCCCGAGGGCTCCCCTCCAGGACGGAAAGGGCCGCCTTCCTGCGGAGGTCCAGGGCTTTGGCCTCGTAGCCCAGGGGCAGGAGAAGCCCCTGCAGGTCCTCCCAGGCCTCCACCTGTTCCGCCCGCTCTTCGGCCTCCCGGCAGAAGGCGCGGGCCTCTTTCTCCCGGCCCAGGGCGGCCATGACGAAGACCAGGTTCAAGAGGGCGGGCAGGTATCGCGGGGAAAGGGTCCGGGCCGTGAGGAATTCCCTCATGAATTCCTCCGGCGCCCGCATGGGCCAGAAGGCCGCCAGGACGGCGCCGATGTTGTTGCGGACCTCAGGATTCGTGGGATTCAGGGAGGCCGCCCGGACCAGGTCGGCCAGCACCGCCTCGTGGGAGGCCCAGGTCCGGAGCATGGCCGTCCCCCTGGCCAGGTGGAGGCGCCAGTCCGGGGCGGGCGGCCTGGCGCCCGCCCGGATCCCGGCCAGGGCCCCCCGCAGCCGGTCCAGGTTGCGGGACATGGAATAGTCCTGGATCTTCTTCCGCCCCGCCCGGGCGATCCGCTCCCTCTCCTCGTCGCGCTCCAGGAGCCGGAGGATCTTCTCCTCCAGGTCGTCCTCCCCGTAGAGGACCACCTCTTCGCCGGGCACCAGGTATTCCCGGACCTCCAGGTTCTCCCGCTCCATGAGAAGGAGGGCCCCCGAGGCGCAGACCTCGAAGGCGCGGAGGTTCATTTCGCCGCGGATGGAGCGGTTGAATCCGATCTTCGAGCGCGCCAGGATCCGCCCGTATTCCTCGTTGAAGACCCCCGTGGCGATCTCCACCCGGACCCCTCTCTCCTTCAGGCGGGCCAGCCTTTCCAGCCAGGGAACCCGGTCTCCCTGGACCTGGGGGTTCAGGTTGCCCACGAAGGAGACGTCGATGTCGCGGCCCAGGCCCTCCACGGGCCTGTGCCAATCCCACCTGAACGTATACTGGGGCCAGTAGAAGGTCCGGGCGAACCCGGCCCGGGCGAAGATCCCCGTCCCCACCCTGTCCGCCGCCACGGCGTCGAAGAAGGGGGCCATCGTCCAGAGCTGGTCGAAGTGGAGGTTCCAGTCGGAGATCACCCCCACCACCGGGTA
>CAYQBW010000401.1:0-3645 GCA_964415725.1 uncultured Planctomycetia bacterium | reverse complement strand
GCCCATCCCAGGGTGTTTTCCTTCGGCGGGAAATTATCCCCCGAGGTCCGGAAGCGGATCGAGGCCCGCCTGAAAGAGGCCATGAGGAAGATGTCCCCCGAGAGGCGGGAGAGGATCAAGGCCTTCCTCAAGAAAATCAAAGAAAGGAAAGAAAAAGCGGAGAAAAGGGAACGGGGAGAGAGGAACGCCCGCAAGGTCATGGTTCTCCGCAAGGCGGGAGAGAGGAAGGGCTGGTCCCCCCTGCGCGTCCGGGCGGAAAAGGAAAGGCGGGAAGGCCGTGAACATACCTTCCGCTTTTTCTCCCCCGAGAGAATCCGGGAATTCGCCAGGAAGCATCCCCAGATCGTCCGGTGGTTCCGCAGAATGCGCGCCATGAGGTCCGGGGGGCGCTTCGGTTTCCACGGCCCCATGATGGGCCGCCCCGGTATGCGGGGAATGGCAAGACATCATGTGACGAAGGGAAGGCGCACGAGGGCGCACCGGGGCATGACGGGCCGCAAGGGACGTTGCGGCACGGGGAGGTGCATGCACCACAGGGAGCGGATGGGCCGCCGCCCGGCGATGCCCTTCCCCGGCAGGTTCCACCGTTTCCACCGCCCCGCCGGCCCGCGGCATCCCATGGGTCCCCGCCCGGGCGGAATGCGGATCCGGGTCCGCCCCTTCCACCACCATCCCGGCCCGAAGGG
The DNA here is from genome assembly GCA_964415725.1 of uncultured Planctomycetia bacterium. GTDB lineage: Bacteria > Planctomycetota > UBA1135 > UBA1135 > JALUZX01 > JALUZX01. The sequence continues at coordinate 2,959 of CAYQBW010000401.1, read as the reverse complement.
CAAGGCGCCCATGGGGAAGCCCAGGGTCTTCGTCTTTCACAAGGGGGAAAAGGGCTTCCCCCGGGCCTTCAAGGCCATGGTCCTCGAGAGGGTGAAGAAGGAAAAGGCCGAGGCCCGGAAACATTGGCAGCCCCGGAGAATCCTCAAGGCCCGTATGGAACACCACCGGAAGGGCCACGAGCTGAAGAAGCAGGAGAAATCCCGCTTCCACGGCAGGAAGGGCCGCCACGAATCCAAGAAGCGGAAAGGCCCGCGCCGCCGCCGCCATCACGGCAAACTCGTCTGATCCCTTCCCCTGGCTCATACCATCACACGAAAAGGCCCGGCTTCCCGGCCGGGCCTTTTCGTTCGAATGGTCCCCTATCCCTCCTCCGTCAAACCCGGATGTCGCCGAGTTTGCGCGAACGTAGTTCCGCCTCGTAGAGCTCCAGGAGGGGATCCACCTCCTCCGACAGGAAGTTCTCCACCTGCTCGGGGGCCCGGCCCACGAGGGCTCCCGGGTCCAGCCGCTCTTTCAGCCAGGATTCCTCCAGGCCGAAAGCGGGATCCCCGGCCAGCTCCGCCACGAGATCCACCTTCCGCCCCTCCTTGCGGGCTCTCCCGGCTTCCACGGCCAGGGTTCTCAGTCTCTCGTGGAGGGCCTGCCTGTCTCCGCCCCGCTTCACGCACTCCATGAGCACCGTCTCGGCCACCAGGTAGGGAAGCTCCCCCGCCAGGTTCGCCTCCACCCGCTCGGGGAAGACCTTGAGGCCCCGGGCCACGTTGGTCACGAGGGAAAGAATGGCGTCCACCCCGAGGAAAGCCTCGGGAATCGTGATCCTCCTGTTGGCCGAATCGTCCAGGGTCCTCTCGAGCCACTGGTCCGCCGCCGTAAACCCGGCGTTGGCCGGCAGGGAGAGGACATACCGCGCCAGGGAAACGATCCGCTCCGAACGCATGGGATTGCGCTTGTGCGGCATGGCCGAGGAACCCACCTGCTTTTCCTCGAAGGGCTCTTCCACTTCTCCCTCGTGGGAGAGAAGGCGGACGTCGTTGGCGAACTTCGAGGCCGAGGCGGCCACCCCCGCCAGGGCCGAGAGCACCCGGTAGTCCACCTTCCGCGGGTAGGTCTGGCCCGTCACGGAGAAGCTCCGGCTGAACCCGATCCTCTTGGTCACTCGCCGGTCCAGCTCCTCCACCTTTTCCGTATCCCCGCCGAAGAGCTGGAGGAAGGAGGCCTGGGTGCCGGTGGTCCCCTTCACCCCCCGGGCCCTCAGCGAGGCCTCGGCCGACTGGAGGGCCTCGTGGTCCAGGACCAGGTCCTGGATCCAGAGGCAGATCCGCTTGCCCACCGTCGTGGGCTGGGCAGGCTGGAAATGGGTATATCCCAGGCAGGGAAGATCCTTCCACTTCCGCGCCTGGGCGGCCAGGGCCTGGATCGCCCCGACCAGCTCGGTCCGGACCAGGTGGAGGGCCTGCTTGGTGAGAAGCAACTCCGTGTTGTCCGTCACGAAAGCGGAAGTGGCCCCCAGGTGGAGGATCGCCCCCCCCTTGGGGGCCTTTTCCCTCCAGGCGTGGATATGGGCCATCACGTCGTGGCGGAGCTCCCGCTCCAGCTCGGCCGCCCGCTCCAGGTCCAGGTCCTCCTTGGTGGCCTTCAGCTCCTCCACCTGGTCCTCCCCGATGGGCAGCCCCAGTTCCATCTGGGCCTGGGCGAGCTGGATCCAGAGATCCCGCCAGGTGGAGAATTTACGTCTTGGCGAAAAGATCCGGAGCATGGCCCTGGAGGAATACCGCTCCACCAGGGGATTCTGGAAGAAATCGTTCCTGTCTTCTTTTTCGTTCATGGCTTCCATTCTCCAGGCCTTCTCTCCGGCGCGCCACCCCGGAATCGCTCCCACTCACAAAGAGGCCAGGGTCCCGGAAAGAAAGACCAGCAGGACCAGGCCCCACTCCAGCCTGGAAGGCAGTTCGCCCACAAGGAAGAGCCAGAGGGCACGAAGGGCGAGAAGGGCCCCCAGGCTCCCGGTGAGGAAATCCAGCACGCTCCCCGTCCTGCCGGGCACGCCCACCTGGATGATCTCCTCCGCACCGGCCCAAAGAGAGGAAAGAAACCAGGCCAGGGGAGCGGCCCGGTCCCAGGAAAGTCCCGCCAGGACCAGGGGGGGGAGAAGGAGAAGGGCCCAGACCCCGAAAAGAAAGGCGTGCCCCATGTTGCAGGCCCACCCCCAGGTCCAGGGTTCGGGGCCGCGGCCCACGGGGAAGGAAAGAAGGTCGTAGATGTAGAGACCCCAGGCCAAGGCGGGGATCCAGGAAAGCAAGGTTCCCTTCCATCCCAGAGGTCGCGTCCCCACGTCCAACCCGCGTCCCCCGGACCACTCAGAGTCCGGTCACCAGCATGGAAAGGTCCAGGGGAAGGGCGGAGTGGGTGATGGCCCCCACGGAGATCCGGTCCACCCCCGTCCGGGCCACTTCCAGGACGTTCTCCAGGCGGATCCCCCCGGAGGCCTCGAAGAGGACCTCTCTTCCCACCTCCCGGGCCGCCCTCTTCCCGGCGGAGACCGTGGCCTCCAGTTCGGGCGGGGACATATTGTCCAGGAGAATGATGTCCGCCCCGCCTTCCACGGCGGCCAGGGCTTCTTCAAGCGTCCTGGCCTCGGCGGCCACGGGTCCCTTTCCCCGGGCGTAACGGACCGCCCGGGCCACGGTCCGCTTGTAGGCCCCCGGCCCCGTGCCCTCCACGGAGAGAGCGAAGTGGTTTTCCTTCAGGAGAATCTTGTCGTAGAGGCCCAGGCGATGGTTCTCTCCCCCTCCAACCGACACGGCGTATTTCTCCAGCCTTCTCAGGCCCGGCGTGGTCTTGCGCGTCTCCAGGATGACCACCCCCGTGCCGGCCAGGCGATCCACGAAGGCCCGGGTCATCGTGGCGATCCCGGAGAGCTTGGCCAGGAAATTGAGGGCCGAACGCTCCGCCCCGAGA
>CAYQBW010000400.1:0-3650 GCA_964415725.1 uncultured Planctomycetia bacterium | reverse complement strand
CCCCCTCCCTGGAGGAGGATCCGGGCCGCCCGGACGTGGAAGGGCTCGTTGCGGGTGAAGAACTCCACGATCTCCTCCGCCTGGGCGTCTCCCCCTTCCTGCCAGGTGAAGGTGATGCGTCCCAGGACCTCCCCGGGCCAGCCCCGGCTCTCCTTGAAGGAAGCCGACCAGGTCAGGGAAGGGAACCCCGGGACCTCCTGTCCCGCCAGGTCCTTCAGGTCTCCCTTTTCCCGGAGTTTCTCCCGGACCAGGTCCTCCACCACGGGAAGGGCGCCGCAGATGCGGGTCCGCATGACCGCCGCCCTCTCCCGGGCCAGGGTGGAGGAAAAGAACCCCAGCACCGTGCCCATCCCCAGGCCCAGGATCAGGAAGGCCGCCAGGATCTCGATCAAGGTGAACCCCCCGGTTCGTCCGTTCCGGATCATCTCGACTCAGCCTCCCTTGGTCTCCGGCGGCGTTGGGAGCGGTCCCCACCACTCTCTTGGATGGGAGAGGAGGATCACCCGGCGGACCGTCCATCCCACGTGGATCCGTTTTCCCGCGGGGTGGGCCGCCGCCTTGGTCCCCCGCACCCCCCGGGTCAGGCCGAGCATGGTCTCACCCTTCAATTCCCTGTACCGGATCCATTCTCCTTCGATCTTCACGAAGCCCCCCTCGGAGGCCTTCCACCCGAGCCTCTCGGGGTAATCCACCCAGAGGGGGCCCTTGCTTTCCGCGCTCAGGGGTTCCCGGGTGACGGCGCACCGGGCCTCCCCCGGCGGGGCTTCCAGGACGAACTCCAGGAGAAGGGCCCTGGGAAAGACGTCGTCCCATGGGACCCGGAGGGACCAGGGCCCCAGGTCCAGGTCGAACCCCCCATGGGGAGCGTCCAGGGTTCCCCCTCCCCTGGTGGAGTCCCACCAGACCTGGGCCCCCCCCTCGGAGGGATCGTCCTCCCAGCTCCGGGTGTCCTGGGACCAGAAGCGGATCCCGAAGTAGAGAAGGCCGTCGGTCACCTCCTGGGTCCGGTCCAGGAGGTCTCCCAGGGAAGAAAAAGGCTTGGGGGAGAACCAGGGATGGAAGGGGGTCGCCTCAATTCCCCGGACCAGGCCCCTGCGCAGGGAGAGGTAGACGCCCGGTTCCCGGGTCTCGTAGCGGGAGACGAAGGGAAAGAGGATCTCCAGGGCCGTTTCTCCGCCTCCTTCTTCCCTCCCGGAAGAAGGCTCTTTCCCTCCCCCGGCGGGTTCCTCGGTGGGGCCGTTCTTCCGCCCTCCTTCCGCCGGGGGGAAGGCCGAGGCGGGGGATCTCTCCTCGGGGGAGGTGGTCCTGAGAAAACGCCAGGCCGGAATCCCGGCGCCCTTCTCGTCGAGACCCGGAGCCGTGATGGGCGCCGCCAGGAGCCTCCCTTCCACCCGGGGACCGTCGCCGGAACCCTGGATTCTCTCCAGGTCCGAAGAGACCAGGTCCGCCACGGAGGCCCCCTGTTCCAGCATGGCCCGGAGACTCTCCCCCCGGCTCCAGATCTCCAGGCCTCCCGAAAAGAGCTGGAGCAGCAACACCCCCAGGATCCCCAGCAGGCTCATCACCACCAGCATCTCCACCAGGGTGAAGGCGCCGGTCGCCTCCAGCACTTGAAAAGGGCAATGGTTCCTTCCCAGTCTCACCAGGAACCCTCCTCTTCGCGAAGGATGACCGTGGGGGCCTCGTAGACGACCTTGACGCTCTTCAGGGTCGGCGCGGTCTTCCACGCCTGGGAGAGGAAGTGGACGGGATCGAAGGCCCCGGGCTTGTAGACCGTGTAGAACCGCAGGTCCAGGACGTTCCCCTGGAGGCCGATCTTTCTGGGTTCGTTCTTCCACGTGGGGGCGTCGAAGAGAAAGAGCCCCTTCCTGGGGTCGGGCTTCTCCCACCAGGGCGCGCGCCGGTCCACCCGCGCCAGGAGCTGGAGATCCACCAGGGCCTGGGGCGTCTCCTCCTCCCAGGTCACGCTCTCGAAGACCGCCCGGGGGGATTCCAGGTGGAGGTCGAAGTGGTGCATCTCCGGCGCGTCGGCCCGCTCCGCGAAGGTGTCCCAATACCGGAAGGGAAATTCGATGACCGCCGTGCCCGAGCTGTGGGAGGCCGGAACCGTTCCGAACCTTCCCCGGAAGATCCCGTCGCCGGGGCGGAAGTTCTGGTCACCCGTGGTTCCGTTCTTCTTGGACGGCGCTCTTCTCGGGGGCATCTCCAGGGAGAGGAAGCGGCGGGAATAGACGTAATGGATGAGTTCATGGTCCACCAGGACCAGGCCCCGGTCCAGGGGAAGGCGGTCCGCCCGCGCCACGGGGAGGAGGGGGGAGCCGGCGTCCACGCTCTGGGAGAGGATCGTCGCCCCCGGACGGGTGAGGATCGTCACCGTCTCCCACATCCCGTGGGCGGAAGGAGTCGTTCCCAGGAGTCCCCTCCCGTTTTCGGCCAGCCGGACGACCCCGTTCGCCGCCGTGTCCCTGTAGGCCATCACTTCCTCCCCCACCTGGAGCAGTCCGCCGTATCTGGGAAGGATGTTTCCCAGGTTGGAGGAAACTCCCTCCATCTCCCCGGGAAAGACCAGCCTGGTGTGGAGGGTGATCTCGCCGCCTCCCGTGTCGGAGGTGGGAAAGGCCAGCATGAGCACACCCCCCGCGGCTCCCCGGGTCCCCGCCGGGATGCCGGCTGTGACCATGTCCAGGAGCCCGTCGGCGGGCCAGCCTTCGGAACACTGGGGCATCCCGAACTGGAGCTTGCCCTGGAACCGCCACGGCATTTCCCCCGAAGGGAATTTCACCAGCCTGGTTCGATACCGGATGTCGAAGGGGTTGGCCCGGCTGAGGCGGCCGCCCCGGCCGGGGGCGGACCTGCCCGTCCGGCGGGTCCTTCCGCCCTGGGAGAAGAGCCCCTTCACCCCCTCCATGAAGGCCACGAAGATGGAGGGGCTGCCGGCGTTGGGGATGGCCGGGTCGTCCTTGTCGTAGCCGTCGATGCGTGCCGTCCAGTTGACGGTGTGCCACTCCACGAGGGGACCGCTCGAGGAACCGACGGCGCTTGAGGTTTCCGTCCCTTCCACCAGGGCCACCCGGTCTTTTCTCCCGGGACGGCCGTAGAAAGAGGCCGCCGGCCCCCACCGGTCCCGGACACGGAAGACGGGAAGCACCAGGGCGTCCGCCGTCTGGGCGTGGGTGGAGGTTCCCGTCTCCGGCGCTCCCCTGAACCGGAAGGCCCGGCCGCACCAGTAGTCGATGGGAAGGATCTTGGGATCCACGTGGCCGATCTCGTCGCTCCGCCCGGCCTTGATGTCCTTGAACACGGGATCGCGGATGAAGGGCGGGGGCCAGCTCGTGGTCTGGGCCAGGTGCGCGTTGTAGGAGCCCAGCCTTCGGATGAGACGCGCCACCGCCTTGGGCCGGTCCCGGATCAAGGTGTCCCGGAGAATGGCGTCGTAGCGCACCCATTCGGTATCGGCCTGGTTCCCGGAAGGCAGGATCTGGACGTATTCGGAGGTCCCCGTATCGGCCGGGTTCGCCAGGAGATCCACCTGGCCCGAGAGCTTGAGGGAGACGGGAATCACGTAGGCCCAGTTGGCGGGATGGGCCTCCATTTGCTTGGTGGCCCACTGCCCCACGAAGGCCCTCATCTGACCGTCGAAGTAGGTGGGG
>CAYQBW010000399.1:0-3651 GCA_964415725.1 uncultured Planctomycetia bacterium | reverse complement strand
ATCCTGAAGAAAGACGAGAGGGTTGAAGCCATGGACCCCAATCATCCCGTGAGAATCCTGGAAGGAAAGTATATGAAGAAGGACCTTCCCTCCTTCCGGGTGGGCGATACGGTCAAGGTCCATTACCTGATCCAGGAAGGGAACAAGGAGAGGATCCAGATCTTCCAGGGAACGGTGATCCGCATCAAGAAAGGCGGTGTGCGAAGCACCTTCACCGTCCGGAGGATCGTGGCCGGCGAAGGGGTGGAGAGGATCTTCCCCCTCCACTCCCCCCGGGTGAAGGACGTGAGCGTCACCCGCCGGGGCAAGGTGCGCAGGTCCCGCCTCTATTACCTGCGCGACCGGGTTGGGAAGGCCACCAAGGTCAAGGAGCTGGTGGGAGCCCGCAAGGGGAAGGGCGGAAAGACCGCCCAGGCCGGCCCGCCCAAGGAAAACGAAGAAACGACGACGAAGGTCGAGGCCTGACCTTCCGTCCCGGCCTCTTAGTGTGGACTGGAAGCGCCGGGGACCTCCGGGCGCTTCTCGAGACAGGGAGTCCTTGAAAGCATGGTCGAGAACGCCTGGCGCAAGGTCGTTTTCATCGTGGCCCTCCTGGCCCTGGCCCTCTGGTTCTGGCTGGACTGGGGGGTGATGCTGGGGTTGGACCTCAGGGGAGGCGCCCGGCTGGTCTACCGGCTGGACATCGACGCCGCCCGCAAGAGCGGACAGATCGACCCCAACACGTCCAACAGGGACGTCCTGACCGAGACGGTTACGATTCTGCAGAACCGGATCGATCCCCAGGGCGTCCTGGAAGCCAACATCAACCCCGAGGGGAACGACCGCATCCTGATCGAGCTTCCCGGCAAACAGGAGAGCGAGATCAAGCCCGTCCGGGACCGGATCCAGCAGCTGGGCAAGCTGGAGTGGCGGCTCGTCATCGACGACTCGAACAAGAAGTTCGACCTTCCCGAGGAGAAGAGGCGCCTCGAGGACTGGCTCAAGAAACCCGAGAACCAGCAACTCATCGGCCTGGACCCGGAGAACATCTCGGTCTTCAACTCCCTTCCTCCCGACAAGGGCGGACCCAAGCAGCCCGGAAAGATCCGCTGGATTCCCATGGACCCCAAGGCCGATCCGGCCACGAGCGAGGTCCGGGTCCCGATCCAGTACAAAGATCCCAAGACGGGCGAGGTCAAGAAGGCCCTGGCCCGCTACATCCCCGTGGACCTCACGGAGGTCTACTTCACGGGCGAGGACCTGAAGGCGGGAAAGATCCGCCAGACCCAGGACCGCTTCGGCCTCCCGGCGGTGGCCTTCGAACTCAAGGAGTCCAAGAAGGCCGAGTTCACCGACTTCACCGCCCGCAACAAGCAAAGGCCCTTCGCCATCATCCTCAACGGAAAGTGCCGGAGCGCTCCCATCATCCAGGAGCGCCTGCCCGGGGCGGGAATCATCACCGGAGGGTCCAAGGGCTTCTCCGGCGAAGAGGTCCGGAACCTGATCATCACCTTGAAGACCGGCGCCTTGAAGGTGAAACCCATCCTGGAGAGCGAATCCACTCTCGGCCCCACCCTGGGAGAGACGGCCATCCGCACGGGCATCTTCTCCATGATCGTGGGCGGCGCCGCGGTGGTCCTCTTCATGCTTCTCTTCTACCGCCTGGCGGGCCTTGTGGCGGTGATCTCGCTTTTTGTGAACATGACCTACCTGATGGGGGCCATGGCGCTCTTCCGGTTCACCCTCACCCTCCCCGGCATGGCCGGCCTGGTGCTCACCGTCGGTATGGCCGTGGACGGGAACATCCTGATCTTCGAGCGAATCCGGGAGGAGCAGGACAAGGGGAAGGTCCTGGTCCAGGCCATCAAGAACGGCTTCCAGATGGCGCTCTCCACCATCGTGGACGCCAACGTGACCACCTTGATCACGGCCATCATCCTCTACCAGGTGGGCACCGGGCCCATCCGCGGGTTCGCCGTGACCCTCTCCATCGGCATCCTGACCTCCATGTTCGCCGCCCTGGTGGTCTCCAAGGTCCTCTTCCACCTCCTCCTGGAGTTCGGGATCCTGAAGGACCGTTTGAAGATGGGGCGGATCTTCACCAACCCCAACTTCCCCTTCCTGGCCTACCGGAAGGTCGCCATGAGCCTCTCGGCGGCGGCTATGGCCCTGGGGCTCTTCATCTTTCTCGACACCGACGCCCACACGAAACTGGGGATCGACTTCACGGGCGGCGCCTCCATGCGGATCGTCCTGAAGGAACCCCACGACATCGACCTGGTCCGCAAGAAGATCACCCAGGCCATCCCCGGGGCCATCGTGAACACCCTTGGCGGAAGTCTTGGAGAGATCGGGGAAAAGGGCACCCCCCACGTCGTGGGCCACAAAGCGCAGACCTTCGCCGTCAAGTTCAAGCTCAGCCCCGAACAGGTGCGGGCCGTGACCGGGGAGGGAGGGACCGCTTCCCGGCCCTCCGGCGGCAAGGGGAAAACCGCTCCCACCAGGGACCTGGGGCTTGTCTACAAGCAAAAGCTGAGAGAGGCCCTCAAGGGCTGGCTCGTCTCCACCCCGACGTCGAACAAGAAGATCATCCCTTCCCCCGACGGGACCTACACCATCGTCCAGTTCGTTCTCCACGCGGAAAAACCCGTCCGCATCTCCGACCTCAAGAAGGCCCTTGCCGGCTTCTCCCACCTTTCCATCGTCCCCGCCCGTCCCGAGGACAAGGGCAAGAAGGCCGCCAAGGACTTCAAGATCACCATGGACATGGAAGCCGGGATCCGGCCGGCGGACATCGATGAAAGGCTCGCATCCAGGCTCAAGGGGGTGAAAACCGTGGACGGGACCCCCATCGCCCTCACCGAGCCCTTCCCCGAGTTCGAGATGATCGGCGCCCGGGTGGTGGGAGAACTCCAGACCAGCGCCATCCTGGCCATCCTTCTCTCGCTGTTTGCCGTGATCATGTATATCAGGATCCGGTTCCACGAATACAAGTACGGCTTCGCCGCCGTGCTCGCCCTGGTTCACGACGTGACCATCGCCCTGGGCGCCGTGGTCCTGGTGAACCGCCTGGGGCTGGTTTCCGCCGAGATCGACCTTCCCTTGATCGCGGCCTTCCTCACCATCATCGGTTACTCCCTCAACGACACGATCGTGGTCTTCGACCGCATCCGGGAGAACCTGCCCCGCATGCCCGGGACCTACGAGCAAATCATCAACGAATCCATCAACCAGACCCTGTCCCGGACCATCTGGACCTCCTTTACGACCTTCATGGTCTTGCTGGCCATCTTCGTCTTCAACGTGGGCCAGAGGAACGTCCTGGAAGGATTCTCCTTCGCCATGCTCGTGGGCGTGGTGGTGGGAACCTACTCGTCCATCTTCATCGCCAGCCCCATCCTGGTCATGCTCCACAAGGGAGAGAAGAAGAAGAAAACGGCCTGAAAGAGGCGGTTGCCTTGCGGACCCTGCTTTTCGCCCTGCTTCTCGGGATCGCCGTGACGGCGGCCCTGCTCTGGAACCGCGAGGCCTACGCCCCCGTGGAAGTAGGCGGCGGCCCGGCCGCTCGAAAGGCGGCCAAGGGACCGGTTCCCCTTCCCAGGGACAAAGTGGTTCTCCTTTTGGGTTTTCCTCCCGGGACGGCGCCCATGGGAACCCACCCTGTTTCTCCAG
>CAYQBW010000398.1:0-3653 GCA_964415725.1 uncultured Planctomycetia bacterium | reverse complement strand
GCCACCAATCCTTGGATTCCTTGGGAAGAGTGCGGGCCACCTCGGCCCACTGGGCGCCGGCCTGGGCCCATTCCTTCGTTCGCTCCAGGGCCCGGGCCAGGAGGGGGCGGACCTGTTTCTCCAGGTCCGGTTTCTTCACCAGAGACCAAAGCTGGATGAGGGCCTTCTTGGTTTCGTTGCCTTCCAGGAGGGCCTCCGCCAGGCGCAGGGAAAGGCGGGGCACTTCCTTGGCGGGAACCTTCCCCTGGGCCAGGACCACCTGGATGGCCGAGGCGGCCCTCCTGAAGAAGGGGGCCGCCGCCTCGTGGGCCTTCTTCTTGGCCATGGCCAGGCGCCAGAGGATTTCCGCCGCCCACTGGTTCTCCCTGGCGCCCCATTGGGGCAGGTTTCCCTTGGCCCTCTCTTTGCCCAAGGCTTCCAGGAGGCTTCCCGCCAGCTCCAGTTCGGAAAAGGAAAGTTTCTCCAGGAGGTCCGCCCCTCCCTGGGAGGCGGAGTAGAGCCGCCCTGTCACGAGAAGGGCGAAGTGGTCCAAAAGGATGGAAGCCTGCTTCCGGGCCGCCTGGACCTTCCCCGGCCCCAGGATGCTCGCCGGGAGGGGAAGCTTGCTCGTGAGTTCTGCGAAAAAGGGCAATGCGTGGGCCCGGTCCCCCACCCGGCCGAAGGCGTAGGCCCCTTGGAGCTTGGCCGCCGGGTCCCCGTCGGAAAGCTCAAGCACGGCGTTGAAGAGCCAGTCCCTTTCTTTGGGATCGGAAGGCTTGACCCCCACCCGCTTGATCAGCCAGGACCGGACCTCCGCCAGGGTCTTCGCGTCGGAGACCTTGGCCGCCTTGAGCCCGAGTTTCAAAAGAGAGGTGATGGAGGTCTCCACCACGTCGGGGCTGGTCTCGGTGAGAAGGGACTGGCCCAGCCCCCGGACCAGGTAAGGCCTCTCGGGTCTTTCCAGGAAGAAATCGCTCCCCAGTTTTTCCGCGCATGCCGCCCGCACCCGGGAAAGACCGGGTTGCTTGGGGTCCCTCAAGGTGAGACCCGCGACAAGGATCTTTTCCACCTTCCGGACCACCGTTTCTTCCTGGCGGAAACGCTGGAGGATGTCCAGGAGGGCGTCGGCGGCGGCGAGCCTGTCCTCGAGCTTCCGTCCCAGGCCCCCCTTGCCCAGGAGGACTTTTTCCAGGAAAGGAAGGGCCAGGGAATAGGGCCAGCGGGCCAGAAAGAGGATCGCGTCCGTCCGGACTCTCCGGGGAAGACCGTCCCGGCTGAGCAGGATTTCCAGCCTTTCCTGGGCCCTCCCCAGGGCGGCGGGAAGGCTCTTGTCGGGGGTCAGTTCCCTTTCCTTGAGGAGGGAGATCACCAGGTAGAGGACCTTGGGCTCCTTGCTGTCCTGGGAGAGGATGTCCAAAAGGATCCGGTCGGCGTCTTGGCCCGTGAAGGAGGCCAGAAGAGGAAGGGCGGCCAGGCGGCGTTCCACCGGCCCGGCCAGTGCTTTTTCCTCGAGACAGGCCAAGGCCCGCCCCCGAAGCTCCTTCTCCTGGGCGGGAAGGTCCGAGAGGTGGGCGATAGCGGACAGGAGCAAATCCCCAAGGTCGGAAGCCTCCCGGCAGGCCCACTTGAGAAGAAGGTCGAAGACCGCCCGGAAGGCCTTCCCCTCTTCCCCCTGGGGCACGACCATGAGGCCAGGGTCGGCGTCCAGGGCTTCCACGATCCCCGCCAGGGCGGCCTTCCTGGTGAGAGGCTTCTCCAGGAGGGCCAGGGGCTCCTTCCAGGAATGACCCCGCACCCGGGTGGCCACGAGCTCCTTCACCAGGGGGAGCAGTTCTTTCTCCACCTGGGCCTTGGCTTTCCTGGCGTAGGCCTTCTTTTCCTGGAGGAAAGTCCGTTCCCGATCCAGGCAGGCCCGCAAGTAGAGGTCCCGGAGTTCCTCCCAGGACTTGCTCTTGGCCTTCTTCCACCAGGCCTGGAACTCCGCCGGATCCTGGAATTCACGAAAGGTAAGGTTTCTCAGGGAAGCCCGCGCCTCCCTCCCCGCGTCCTTGTCCTGGAGCCAGCGGGCCACAAGGGGCGCCAGGCTCAGGTCCCGCATGGCCCCGGCGGCGCGCAAGGCCTGATGGAAGAGGGGATTCTCCTTGTCGGCCAGGAGAGCCTGGAACCTCCCCCGCCGGGCCTTGAAAGGGAGAGAAAGGAGAATCTGAACCGCCTGGGCGGAGAGTTGGGGATCCTTGCCGCCGGCCAAGGAGATCAAAGGATCCACGTATCCCTTGAAGATCTTCCCCTCGGCTGTGTTCCGCCTCCCATCGGCCAGAAGAACGGGGAGGTCGTCCTTGAGAAACCCCAGGAGCACGATCCGGCTCTCCCTGTCCTTCCCCTGGAGGAGAAGTTTCTGGAGAGCCTTGTGGCGGGCCGGGTCCCTTGGAACGAACCACTTGCGCAGCACCTTGGCCCTCTCCCTGAGCCCCCCCGGCGAGGGGGGAAGGGCCTTGAGTTCGGCCCGGAGTTTTTCGAAGGGCGTGATCCGGGCGGGAGGAGCGGCCTGGGAAGGCCGGGAGGCCTGGGCAAGAAGGGGGCCGGCCAGGAAAAGAAGCCCCGCTGCGAGCAGGGCTGGACGGCACGCGCCCCGGTTTTTGAAAAGAGACCTTGCCATTCGAACCTTCCGCCTGTGTCCCACCCTCCCTCTTATTTATAAACGGATCTTTCCCCCTTCTTGCAAGCGGCGCCTTGGAAATTCCTTGGCGCTCCATCCCGAAAGAAACCACTCCCCCAAAAAGGGCCCTCACTCCCCCGGGGAAGAATCCTTCCCTAGTATCCGCTCAATCGTATCCAACCCCGGCTTGCCTCCCCTCTCCAGGGCCAACCCCAAGGCTTCCAGGCCCAGAACCTTGTAGGCATCCAGGGCCCAGGGAGCCCGCCGTCCCAGGGCCTCCAAGTGGCCCTTCACCACCTTCCAGTCCCCCCGGACCACCGGGCCCGTCAAGGCCCGGGAGGGCCCAAGCTTTTCCACCCCGTCCAAGGCGGCCCGAACCAGGGGAGCCAAGGCCTTCCAGCGGAGCTTTCCTCCCGAGGCCTCTTCCAGGACCCGGGAGGCCAGGTGAAGGAGGGCGACCAGGTCGTTGCAGGCCAGCACGGCCGCCGCGTGGTAGAGGGGGCGATCCTCGCCGGCCAGGACCACCGCCTTTCCGCCCAGTTCCTCCACCAGGGCCTTCCCGAAAGGAAGGTCCCCGGGCAAACCCACCAGCGAAAACCAGGCCCGGGCCAGTCTCTCAGGCCCTTCCCGGGGGTCGGGCACGGTCTGCAGGGGGTGCAACCCCAAGGCCCGGGCTCCTTCCCGGGCCGCAGGCGCCAGGGGCTCCAGGCCGTGAAACCCGCTCAGGTGGATCCAGAAGCTCCCGGGCTTCACAGCCCCCTCCCGGGCCAGGTCTTCCACCAGGGGAGCCAGGACGTCGTCGGGCACCCCCAGCACCACCAGGTCCGCCTCCCGGGCGGCCCGGGCGGGATCCAGGGTGCCTCTCCCCCCCCCAAGAAGGGACCGGGCCCTCCGGACCGAAGCCCTCCGGCGGGAGCAGACCCAGGAAGGCCTCCATCCCTTCCGGACCAGGGCCAAAGCCAACCCGGTGCCCATCTTCCCCGCCCCCACAAGGGAGAAGGCTTTCTCCGTCCTCTCC
>CAYQBW010000397.1:0-3656 GCA_964415725.1 uncultured Planctomycetia bacterium | reverse complement strand
CGAGGCGAGGCCCCTCCCCCGGGCGCCCGGGGCGGTGGCCACGCAGGAGATCATGCCGATCCTGAGGCGGGCCGGCCCGCTCACGACGTGGCGCACCAGGAGAGCCGCGTGGGAGAGGGGGGTTCCTTCCTCTTCCTCCACGATGTAGTGGCGGACCGCCGGGTGGTCCCGGAAAAGAAGGGGATATTCGGAGGAGAGGGAGACCTCCTCTTCCGGGGCGAACCACTTTCCCACGGTCTCCGCCAGGGACTCGAGCCTTTCGGGGGGGCAGGCGTGGATCCGGCTCAGGGCGTGAAGGGTTTCCATTCAGTTCCCTCCTTCCCCGCCGGGCGGGCTTTGGCCGTAGGGCACCTTTCCCCTCGCCCTCCAGGCCGCTTCCAGGTCCTTGCGGATCTCCATGGCCTTTCGGAAGGTCCGTTCCGCTTGCTCCAGCTTTCCCAGAAGGGCCGCCGGGTCCAGGGCCTTTTCTTTTTTCTCCCCCACGAGCTTTCCCGCCTTGGCCGTCTCCTCCAGGCTCCGGAGTTTTTCCAGGAGGCGGGAGAACTCACCTTTTACGGGGCCCGGGGAAGGGGTGGAGCGCCCCTTTGGATCCACCCTTTGGGCGGGGCCTCTTCCCGGGATGCCTGCTGGTCCTTGGGGGAGGGTCATCTTCTTTCCTCCAGGGATGGAGCGGAGGGGCTCCATCCTTCCTCTATCGGCTTTCTCGTGGCTTTCATCTCAGGAAATCCAGGAGGGTGGGCTGGACGACCCGGGCGCCTACGGCCAGGCTCGACTGGAAGAGGGTCTCCTGCTGGGTCATCTTCATGATGGTGTCGGCCAGGTCGATGTCCCGCACGTCCCCCAGGGCGTCCGTGAGGGAGAGCTCCATGTCCTCCACCCTTCCCCGGACGAGTTCCATCTTCTGGATCCGTCCTCCCAGGGTTCTCAAGGCTTCCAGGATTCCGTCGTGGGCCTCGTCCAGCTGGCCCACGAGCTTGCGGAGAACCTCCTTCTGGCGGGGCCCGGAAAGATGGTGGGTGTTGTTGAGGGTGTCCCTGAGAGCGATGAGGGACTGGAAAGCGTCGAAGGTCCCCTCGTACATCACCACCTCGTCGCCGGCCAGGTAGACCCCCCGGGGATCCACGTTGGTGACCTTTCCCGTGACGGAATCCACCAGCTGGAGGTTGGAGGGAATGGCCGCCGTGGCGTCCACCTCCTCCCAGGTCCTGCCGTCGTCCAGGGAGAGTTTGAAGCTGGAGTCCAGGTTGAAGGTTGTGGGCACGGTCCCGTCCCAGCCGCTCAGGTCCAGGTGGATCTCCCCACCTTTGGGTCCTTTCACCGTCACGTCCGAAGCGCCGGAACCGGGAGTGAAGGAGACGGCCGGGCCTCCGTCGATGGAGACGGCGGGCCCCGAGGAGATGGTCACGGTGTGCCCCGACCCCAGCAACGTGTCCTTGGCGGCCGACGTGGAGGCCAGGGTTACGCCGTGGAGGGTTCCGGAGAGATGGGTCGTGGTGTGCCGGACCAGGAGGAAGTCCATCCCCACTCCGTTGTCCGTGCCGGACCCGGCCTTGATGCCCGTTCGGCCCTCGTAGGTGGTGGGCCCCCTTTCGTGGGACATGAAGACCTGGTCCCCGGGGAGGTTGGTGGCTGTCTCCAGGCCGGGGCCGATCTCCACCTTGACGGTGTTTCCGTCTCCCTTGTAGAGGACCCGGGTGACGCCTCCCTCGTCGGTGAGTTCGAAGGGCTGGGTCAGGGTCTTGCTTCCCCCGAAGATGTAACGCCCGGCGCGGTTGGTGTTGGCCAGGGAAACCATCTGCTCGAGAATCTGGTCCACCTGTTTGCCCAGGCTCTCCAGGTCCTGCGTGCTCATGGTGCCGTTGGCCCCCTGCAGGGCCAGGCCCCGGGCGTCGATCATGAGCGACGAGGCGTCCTGGAGGGCCGAGGTTCCGATGTTGAGGATCTCCTTGCTGAGGGCGATGTTTTCCTTGTTTCTCGCGAGCTTCTCCAGGTCTACCTTGAGGGGAAGCATCCTGAGGATCCCCGCCGGGTCGTCGGAAGGCCTGTTGATCTTCCGGCCCGAGCCGAGCATTTCCTGCAGGTTCGCCAGGCGCCGGGAATTCCTCTGGATGTTCCAGAGGGTGGAACGGAAGAGCATGGAACGGGTGACGCGAAGGGTCATGATTCATCTCCCGATCTGGATGAGGGTCTGGGTGAGTTCCGCCATGGTGCTGATGAACCTGGAGGCCGCCTGGAAGGCCTGCTGGTACTGCACGAGGTTGACCATCTCCTCGTCCAGGTTGACCCCCGAGACCGCCTGCCTGCGGTCCTCCAGGTAGCCCAGGAGTTCCTCCTGGGAGGCCGCCAGGTTTTTCGCCTTGGAGGATTCGAAGCCGAGCTTGCCCAGGGCGTCGGAGTAGTAGTCCTCCAGGCTCGCCCCGCCCAGCTCCTCGAGCTTTTCCTTCCTCATGGAAAGGAGCCGGCGGAGATTGCCGGCGTCGCCCGGCGCGTCGGAGAGACCGGCGCAAAGGAGGTCCGGCTTGTCTCTCAAGTCCTGGACCACGGCGATGTCCGCGGCTGAGGACCCCTTGAAGAAGGAGTTGATTCCGAAGGCCACGAGGGCGTCGGTGGTGTCGGAGTCGGAAAGGGCGTCCAGGGAGAAGGCGTCTCCCGAGGTCTTGGAGATGGAGCCCGGCCCGAAGGAGACCTTGATTCCATCCACCACCTCCAGGGTGTCGCCCGGGGTGTATCCCTGGCCCACCTCCAGGATGCCGAGAAGGGTGTGGTTCCCGTCGTAGACCTTGACCTTGAGACCGGGGGTGACGCCGATCTGCCCGTCGCCGTCGGCCTCGAAGAGGAGGGTTTGGTTTTCTTTTCCCGTATAAGATCCCGATACCGAGACCGCCACCCCCATGTCGGATCCGGTCTCCAGGGCGGTGGAGAGCCCGAGAAGGGAGGGGACGCCGGAGCCGGTGTCGGCGATGCGCAGGGTGCTGGCCGACCCTTCCGAGTTGGTCCGGATCATGATCCGGCCTCCAACGACGAAGGCCTTGGCCCCATGGGAAGCCAGGTCGTCGTTGATGGCGGCGGCCACCTCCTCGGCCGTGGCGTTCGCGGGGTTTTTGAAGTCCGAGGCCTGGAGGGTGACCGTGACGGGGCTGTTGCCGTCCACCGCCACGGTAAAGGTGGCCGGCAATCCTCCCGCGAGGGAGGACATGTCGAAGGGGCCTCCCTTGGTCCCCGTGACGGCCGCCCCCTTTCCCCCGAAGGATCCGTACTTGTCGGGCGCCGAGTCCAGCCGGTTGGCGAAGTCGAACCCGTATCCCGAGACAGCCCGGACGGCGATGTGGCCCGTGGGATCCAGGATGGCCGAGATGTGGTCCACATTGTTCAGGGCGCTCACCAGGTCTCCCACGGTCATGGTGCGGGGATCGATGTCGATCTTCGTGCGGGTGAGGTTGCCCGTGGCCTTGTCGGTGACGGTCACGTAGAGCTCGCCCTTCTGGATATCGAAGGGGAGACCGGCCGAGGAGAGCATCTCGTCGTCGTAGGCCCCGTCGCCGTCCCCGTCCTTCACGGCGTTCACCGACCGGAGGGAGGTGAAGGGCCCGGACCTGGGGACACCGGTGGAGTGAATGCGGTTCACCTGGAGGATCAGGTTCCTGGCGAGCTTGTCC
>CAYQBW010000396.1:0-3674 GCA_964415725.1 uncultured Planctomycetia bacterium | reverse complement strand
GCCCTTGAAGAGGGGGCTCCTCGTAGGTGAAGGTCAGGATGAGCCGTCCCTTTTCATAAGGTTTCCGGAACTCCAGCTTGAGGGGCTCCCCGGGGCCCGAATCCACCAGCGTCCCTTTCCTCTTCTGGAGGGGGATCCCGTAGGGCTTCACCACGTGGGCCCCGGGAAAACGCACCACAGGGGGCCCCAGGTCCACGGGCTGGTACCTGAAGTCGGGAACCCGGGGGACGGTCTTTCCCGAGAGAAGAGCCAGGAGGGGCTTGTCCCTCCGGGCGCCCTTGTAGGAAGCAAGGGCTCCACCCGACATGGCCTCTACGAGTTTTCCGATGGCCCGGGCCCGTTCCTTCAACTCTCTGCGGTCCCCCAGTTCCCGCCACCGGGCCATCACCCTGGGAAGGAAGAGCCCTCCAAGAACCAAGAGAAGGCTCACCAGCACGGCGGCCCTCCTGAGGCCGGCCCTCTCCCTGAAAAAACGGGAATTCAGGCGGTAGGCCCCCACCAGGGCGCCCAGGAAGACCAGGGGGAAAAGAAGGATCTTCAAAAACCCCAGGACCTTCTCCCAGAGCCCGGGCCCGCTCTCTGGCCGGCCCATGAGAACCACGCCCGGGTCCAGGAGAAGCCGCCCCCATCCCCGGGTGTCGTTGAAGGGCTCGGGCTTGCCCGTCCATACCATGTAGGTGTATTTCTTCTCCGGCGGATCATGGTCCCCCAGGGCCAGGTTGAAGCCCAGGACCCCCGTTCCGGGCTTCAAGCCCCTGAAGTTGTGGAAGGGGAACCGCGCCTCGAAGGCATACCCGCCGGGCAACATCTGGAAGGCCACCTCCACGCCGGTCCAGCCCATGTCCACGAGCCGGACCACCTGCTTGCCCGGGGGGCCCTCCCGGCGGACCACCCCCCAGGGCCGGGAAGGATGGGCGGGGAGAAGGAAGATCTGGTAGTCGTCCTCGTCCAGGGGACAAGGCTTTCCCTTGGGCGCCCCGGCGTCGTCCTGGAGGTCCGTGTCGAGGAAGATCTCCACGGCGTCCCCCATCCAGCAGTAGGCCCCCTCCGGGGGGGGCACCACTTTCTGGTCCACGATCCTCCCGGCCAGGTAGAAGTCCGTCTCGTCCCAGGCCAGGAAGATCTCTCCCGAAAGGTCTTCGGAAGGCCCTTTCCAGCGGTTCGCCGTGGGATCCCCATCCCTCAAGTCCAATTGGGAGCGATCCCTCAATTTGATGGAGGGGTAGCCGGCCCACTCCCGGAGAGATCCATCCACTTTCACAGGGGTCGTGCGCCGCCGGGCCTTTACCGAAGGAAGGGCACGTTTCGAGGGAGAGCCCGCCGCCCTGGTCTGGGAAAAAAGGGCTCCCCCCAGGGCAAGGAGGCAAAAGGCCGAAAAGAAAACTTTTTTGGCCAACCTCAGAACCTCCGTCAAAACAAGGGATTAGGAGCCCGACAAGGGGCCGGTGAGGAGGAAGGTGGCCGAAAGATACCCCTTTTCGGCCAAAAAAGAAACGCCCCCTTCTCCCGAATCACCCGCCCCGATCCCCCCGGGGCAGGGCGTGAAAAAAGCGGGGAGGAGGCCATCGGGCCGCCTCCCCGCTTGGGGCATGGTTTCCTGGAGGTTGGGTCAGCGTTGCCGGGAGCGGGGCCTGCGGCGGTCCTCCCTCTCCCGCCGGCCGCTTCCCCTTCCATTGCGGTGATCGTGGCGCTCCGGCCTCTCCTCCCGGTCCTCTTCCCGGCGCGGGGCGGGACCTTCCTCATCCCCCTCTTCCCTCTCCACGGCCTTGATGCTGAGCTTGATCTTGCCCTGCTCGTCCACGTCGATGACCTTGGCCTTCACCTTGTCGCCGATCCGGACCACGTCGGTCACCCTCTTCACGAAATCGTTGGAGAGTTCCGAGACATGGCAAAGCCCTTCCTGGCCGGGAAGGATCTCGATGAAGGCGCCGAACTCCTTGATGGAGACCACCTTCCCCTCGTAGACCGTTCCGATCTCCACCTCGGCCGTCATGTCCTCCAGGATCTTCTTGCACCGGTCCACCGAGGCCGTGTCGGGACCGGAAACCGTGACGGTCCCGTCGTCCTCCACCTCGATGTTGGTGCCCGTCTCCTCCTGGAGGCGGCGGATGTTCTTCCCTCCCGGGCCGATGATGAGGCCGATCTTTTCGGGATTGACCTGGATTCTCTCCAGCTTGGGAGCGTAGGGAGAGATCTGGTTCCTGGGAGCGCGCAGGGCCGTGAGCATCTTGCGAAGGATGAAGATCCGCCCCACCCGGGCCTGCTCCAGGGCCTTGCGGAGAATATCCCGGGTCAATCCCTTGCACTTGATGTCCATCTGGAGGGCGTTGATTCCCTTCTGGGTGCCGGCCACCTTGAAGTCCATGTCCCCGCTGTGGTCCTCGGAGCCCAGGATGTCCGTCAGGATCGCCACCTGGTCCCCTTCCATCACGAGCCCCATGGCGATCCCCGCCACGGGGTTCTTCAGGGGCACGCCGGCGTCCATGAGGGCCAGGCATCCGCCGCAGACGGTGGCCATGGAAGAGGAGCCGTTGCTCTCCAGGATGTCGGAGACCACCCTCACCGTATAGGGAAAGGAATCCTCCGAGGGAAGAACGGGCTCCAGGGCCCGCTCGGCCAGGGCCCCGTGGCCGATCTCGCGGCGCGAGACGCCCCGGATGGGCTTCACCTCGCCCACGCAGAAGGGCGGGAAATTGTAGTGGAGCAGGAACCGCTTGCGGTACTCGGGAAAGAGCCCGTCGATGATCTGCTGGTCCCCCACGGTTCCCAGGGTGGTGGTGACCAGGGCCTGGGTCTCCCCCCGGGTGAAGAGGGCCGAGCCGTGAACCCTGGGAAGAAACCCGATCTCGATGGAGATGGGCCGGATTTCGTCCCAGCGCCTTCCGTCCATCCGCTTCCCGGAGAGGATGATCTCCCGCTCCACAGTGCGGGCCAGGTCCTCGAAGTAGGAAGAAATCCTCTTCTCCCTGAGTTTCTTGTCCGCCGGATCGGCGCTCTCGTCCAGGGCGAACCTGGCCTTGGCCTCCTCCTTCACCTCGGAGACCGCGTTCTTGCGGGCCAGCTTGCCCTCCGTTCTCAGGGCCTCCCGGATCTTCTCCTTGAACTCGGCTTCCAGGGCCGACTTCAGCTCCTGGTCCACCTCGACGGGAGGGACCTCTTTCTTGGGTTTCCCCGCCTTTTCCCGGAGTTCCGCCACGGCCTCGGCCACGATCCTGCAGGTCTCCTGCGCCTTTTCCAGGGCCTGGAGCATGGTTTCCTCGGGAACGGAATCGCCCCCCGCTTCCACCATGACGATGTTCTCCCGCGAGCCGGCCACGGTGAGATTCAGCTTGTTCTCCGGCGATTTCAGCTCGGAGTAGGTCGGGTTGACCAGGAGCTTGCCGTCCCTGAGCCCGATCCGGCAGGAGCCCAGGGGCCCCTCGAAGGGGATGGAACTCACCTCGATGGCCGCGAAGGCAGCCGTCATGGCCAGCCAGTCCGGCTCGTTTTCCTGGTCCGTCGCCAGGACTTCCGACATGACCTGGACCTCTTCCTGGTAATTCTCCGGGAAGAGGGGGCGGATGGAGCGGTCGATGAGCCGCATGGTCAGGATCTCGCCCGACGTGGGGCGGCCTTCCCTCTTGAAAAAACCGCCGGGAATCTTCCCGGCGGCGTAGGTCCTTTCCCTGTAATCC
>CAYQBW010000395.1:0-3683 GCA_964415725.1 uncultured Planctomycetia bacterium | reverse complement strand
CCACCTGAACCTGATCGGTCCCTTCGTGGAGCGCTCCACGGCGGCCCTGGAGGAATCCGGGGGGCTCGGCCACGGGGCGGAGTGGATCTTCCTCCTCGTGGGGGTGGGTTGCGCCTTGTTGGGCATCCTCCCGGGCTGGGCCCTCTACAAGGCCGGGCCGGGCTGGGGTGAGCGGATGGCCCGCCGCCTGCGTCCGCTCTATCTCCTCTCGTACGGCAAGTTCTTCGTGGACGAAATCTACGCGTTCCTCGTGGTCGCCCCCCTGCGGCTCTTCTCGCTGGCCTGCGCCCTCTTCGACCTGGCCGTGGTGGACGGCCTGGTGAACGGAACGGCCCGCAGGTGCGACGAGGCCGGGGGCGCGGTGAACAAGGTCCAGGACGGCAAGGTCTCCACCTACGCGGCCTGGTTCGCCGCCGGGGCCCTGGTGCTGGGCATCATCGTTCTCGTGGGGGTCCTCCGGTGAGTATGGCAGACATCCTTACCCTCCTTTTCGGCATGCCGGGGATCCTGGTCTTCCTGCCCCTCCTCGGCGCGATCGGCATCCTCATGGCGCCCCCCAAGTGGGCCTTCCGCTGGACCGTGGCCGTGACCCTGGCGGTCTTCGCCTTCAGCGTTCCCGCCTGGTTCGGCTACGGCCCGGGCGCGTCGGGGGTGGCCTACGAGGTGAACCTCCCCTGGTTCGGCCACATCCTCGGGGTGGAGGTGCGGTTCCACATGGGGATCGACGGCCTCTCGCTCCTGCTGGTGCTCCTCACCACCTTCCTCTCCCCGCTGGTGGTGATCGCCGCGCCCGGCCATATCCGGAAGAGAGAAAGAGAATTCTGCTTCTGGATGCTGCTCATGGAGGCCGGGATGATCGGCACCTTCCTGGCCCTGGATCTCTTCCTCTTCTACGTCTTCTGGGAACTCATGCTGGTTCCCCTCTACTTCATCATCGGGATCTGGGGCGGCCCCCGGAGGATCTACGCGGCGGTCAAGTTCTTTCTCTACACCCTGGCGGGCTCCCTCCTCATGCTGGGAGCGATCATCTACCTGGTCCTGCAGAGCACCGTGATCGGCCCGGACGGCCAGGTCCTCCAGCACGGAACCGCCCAGGTCCTGGAGCTGGCCTCCCGCTCGCCCATGGCCTGGACGCCCCAGGTGCTCTGTTTCCTGGCCTTCGCCCTGAGCTTCGCCATCAAGGTTCCCCTCTTCCCCTTCCATACCTGGCTGCCCGACGCCCACGTGGAGGCCCCCACCTCGGGGTCCGTGATCCTGGCCGGGGTGCTCCTGAAGATGGGGACCTACGGGATGCTGCGCTTTTGCGCCCCCCTCTTTCCCGAGGCCTTCGCCTATTTCGCCCCTTGGATCATGGGGCTCGCCCTTGTGGGCATCGTTTACGGCGCCCTTCTCGCCTGGGCCCAGGACGACATGAAAAAGCTCGTGGCCTACAGCTCCATCAGCCACCTGGGCTTCGTCGTGCTCGGAACCTTCGCCCTCACCACCATGGCCATGAAGGGGAGCCTTCTGCAGATGGTGAACCACGGGCTCTCCACGGGGGCCTTGTTCCTCCTGGTGGGCATGGTCTACGAGCGGCGCCACACCAGGAGGATCGCCGAGTTCGGGGGCATCGCCCGGGTCATGCCGGTCTACGCCTTCTTCCTCATGGTGGCCACCCTCGCCGCCATCGGCCTTCCCGGCACCAACGGGTTCGTAGGGGAGTTCATGATTCTTTTGGGCACCTTCGAGAGCCGTCCCGTCTTCGCCGTGATCGGCGCCACGGGCGTGGTCCTGGGCGCGCTCTATATGCTTTCCATGGTAAGAAGGGTGCTGTTCGGCCCGCTGGACAAGCCGGCCAACAAGGAACTCCGGGACATCACCTGGAGGGAGAGGGGAGTCCTGATCCCGATCGCCGCCCTCATCTTCTGGATCGGCGTCTATCCCTCGCCCTTCCTGGACCGGATGGACAAGACCCTCCGGAAGATCCAGCAGAGGGTGGTGAGCATCCATCCATCGGGGAGGAAATAGGTCATGCATCCCTTGAAGTTCGGATTCACCGCGCAGGACGCCTGGCTGGGCCTTCCCCTGGTTCTTCTCGCCCTGGGGGTCCTGCTGGTTCTGGCCCTCCAGGTCTTCTCCTCCGGCGGGGCGGGGCGGAAGAGAGCGGCCGGTTGGATCACCATTCTCATCCTCTCCCTGGCCTTCGTCCTCACCGCCCTCCGCACGGGCGCCCTCTACGGGCTCAACAACCTCTACCCCGAGCGGGCGGGCTTTACGGTCTCCTTTTTCAACAAGGCCTACTTCCTGGACACCCCTCAGCTTCTGGGCCACCTGGTGGTGCTGGGGGCCGCCCTCTTCACGGCCTTTCTCTCCCTCCCCTTCCTGAAAAGCGACGAGGACGGGGGCAGGGAGGGGGAATACTTCGCCCTCCTTCTTTTGATGCCCATGGGCGGAATGCTCATGGTCTCCGGCGCCGACCTGATGGTCTGCTTTCTCGGGCTCGAGATCCTCTCCCTTTCCCTCTACGTTCTCACGGCCTTCCGCTCGCGCCGGCCCGAGAGCGTGGAGGCGGGGATCAAGTATTTCCTGCTCGGCGCCTTCGCCGCGGCCTTTTTCGTCTTCGGACTGGCCCTTCTCTACGCGGGCAACGGGTCCATCCAGGTCCCGGCCTTCCGGACCCAGTGGTTCGTGCCTCCCGAAATCCACGGGATCGCCCAGCTCGGCGGGGCCATGATCTTCGCCGCCCTCCTCTTCAAGGCCTCGCTCTTCCCCTTCCAGATGTGGACGCCCGACGTCTACCAGGGCGCTCCCACTCCCGTCACGGCCCTCATGTCCACGGGGACCAAGGCAGCGGCCTTCGTGCTCATGGTCTCGGTGGCGGGGCTGGTCCCCAAGGAGGTGCGCTACGCCGTCCCCGCGCTCGCGGTCCTCACCATGGCGGCGGGGAACTTCGGCGCCATCCGCCAGACCGACATCAAGCGGCTCCTGGCCTACTCGGGGATCGCCCACGCGGGATACATCCTGGTGGGCGTCAACTCCGTCATGGCGGGAACGAGCTGGCCCGACTCCCAGCTCGGGGTGCGGGCGGTCTACATCTACCTGATCGTCTACGCCCTCTCCAACCTGGGGGCCCTGGGCGTGGTGGCATGGCTGGAGCGGGGCGACGAGAAGGCCGTGACCCTGGAGGGGCTGAAAGGGCTCGCCGCCCGCCACCCAGGCGCCGCGGCGCTGATGACCCTCTTTCTGCTCTCCCTCGGCGGCATCCCCCCGACGGCCGGTTTCCTGGGGAAGCTTCTCGTCTTCAGCGAGGCCTTCCGCCAGCACTTCTACGTGCTCGCGGCCCTGGGGCTCCTTCTCTCGGCGGTGAGCCTCTACTACTACCTGAAGGTCGTGGTCTACATGTATATGCGGCCCGCCGAAGCCGAAGAGCCCTTCGCCCCCCATCCCGGCCTCATGGCCCTCCCCATCGGGGCCTCCGCCGCAGGCGTGCTCCTCTTCGGCTGCGTCCCCTCGCTTCTGATCAACTTCCTCCTCTACGTGAACCTCTGACCCGCCTCCGTGCCCTTTTCAAAGGGTGCGCCGGGATCGTGGCGAAAAACGGGCCGGTTTGCCCTTCAGGACAAGGCTTGGGCGTCAGCCCCGCCTCCCCTGTCGGCGGCGGTTGAAAACCGCAGATTATCGGCGGCCAGGGCCAGGCGTTAGGG
>CAYQBW010000394.1:0-3686 GCA_964415725.1 uncultured Planctomycetia bacterium | reverse complement strand
CACTTTCCTCCCCCTCCCCCGCCCTTCTCCCCTTCCGCTTTCTTCTTCGCCGCCGCCCGGATCCGGGCCAGGAGCTTCAGGTCCCTTCTCACCTCGGCCCGGTTGTTGGGGGAGTAGTGTTTCAGGCTCTCCTTGTAGGCCTTCTCCGCCCCGTCCAGGTCCTTTCTGAGAAGGGCGAGCTTGCCCAGGTTCTGCCAGGCGTCGCCCACGGCTTCGTCCAGGAACTGTTTCTTTCCCGGGTCCTTCGTCCCCAGGGCCTTCATCTGGGCCGTTCCCTCCCGGATGGCCCTTTTCAGGAGCTTCTCGGCCCGGTCCAGGTCCCGCTTCAGGTGGTAGACAAGAATCAGGGCCGTGTCGTTGAGGAGGCGGGGGTTGTTCGGCTCCGCGGCCAGGGCCTTCTCGTAGCCCCAAAGGGAGAGCTCGAAGAGCTTTCTGGCCTCGTCCTTCTTTCCCCGGCCCCAGAGGAAGGTCCCCAGGTCCCGGGCGAAGAGCCCCATGTTGTTCCCCCAGGTGGATTCATTGGGAACGTATTCCAGGGCCTTCTTGTAGATCATGACGGCCTTCAGGACCTTGTCGGGCCGGTTGGTGCTCCTGAGATCGTCCGTCACGTAGAGGATCCCCCGGGCTGGAGTCTCCTGGAGGGCGTCCCGGGTGTCCTTGAGGGCCGGGTTCTCGGCCAGGGCCTTGAGAAACCATTCCGCCGCTTTTTCCGGGTCCTTTTGGGCCCGGGCCACGTATCCCAGCCCGGAAAGGGCCCGCACGATGTATTGCTGGGCCGAGGCGGCGTAGGTGGTCCGGAGCCGGGCCGCCGCCCGGGAGGCCTGGATGGAGGCCAGGTAGTCTTTCCGCGCCTCCTCCCAGTTTCCCACTCTCCGCGCCTGGTCGCCGGCCTCGCAGAGAATGGCTCCCTTGTACCAGAGGAGGAGGGGGTCCTTGGGGCGGGCTTTCACCAGGGGATCCAGGACGGCGATCGCCTCCGATGCCGCGCCGGCCCGGGCCGCGCCGAGAAGGGCCGTCAAGGTCTGGGGGTCCGCCGGGGCCGCGGAGAGCCACCGCCCGAGGGCCCGGACGGCGCCCTTCTTGTCCCCCTTCCAGAGGAGGAGGTTGGCCAGGTCGGCCACGGCCACCTGGGGCGAGGGCACGCCCGGCACGGTTCCCTTGTTCTTCACCCCTTCGTTCAGGACCTCTCCCAGGAGCTTTTGCGCCAAGGCGTCTTCACCGGCGGGCGGCGGCGAGCCGGCGGCTTTCTTCTTGGCGTAGTCGAAGTAGAGCGCGTGGCCCGCCATGGCGGCGGCGTTGAAGTATTTCTCCGGCGGAATGCCGGAGCCCTTCTTTTCCAGGATGCCGGCGATCTTCCGGGCCGCCTGGGCGGCTCCCTCCACGGCGCCCCGCTCGAGTTCGAGGGTCACCAGGAGGACCAGGGCGTCCAGGTTGGACCCGTCGAGCTTCAAGGCCTTCTTCAAGGTCCGGACCGCTTCGTCCAGGTTTCCCTGGATGGTGATTCCGTTGGGGCGGGTCCTCCTCTTCTCCGCCTCGGCCAGGCCCCTGTAGGCCTTGGCCAAAAGCAGGAGGGTGGGGGCGTCGCCTTTCCGGCGCGCCAGTTTCCCCAGGATGTAGGCGGCGTCGGCGTAGAGCCCCTTGGCCTCGCCGGGGGAGGCTTTCGCGGCCTTGTCCATGAGGGCCTTGGCCTTTTCCAGCGGGCTCTCTTCCTGGGGGGCGGGCGAACCGGAAAAGAAGGGATACCAGGCGGGGGCCTTCTTCTTCCCGGCCTTCTTCTCCGCCGCGGGGACGGTCTTTTCCTTCAGGCTTTCCAGGCGCCGGGCCGCCCGGGCGGCGGCGCGGCGGGTGTAGGGGTAGTAGGCCAGGGCCTTCCTGTAGCAGGCCAAGGCCTTTTCGGGGTCCTTCTTGTATTTCTGGTAGAGGAGACCAAGGTTCTGCCAGGCGTCGCCCACGGCCTCTTCCAGGAATTTCCTCTCCTCCTCGGTGAGGGTCCCGGCCTCTTCCTTCTCCTTGAGCGAGGCCGTGCCGAGGCGGATGGCTTTGCGGAAGAGTTTTTCGGCGTGGTCGAGCTTCTCCCCCAGGTGATAGACCAGGATGAGGGCGCAATCGTTCAGGATCCTGGGGTCCTCGGGAAAGATCTCCACGGCCTTGCTGTAGGCCCGGTAGGATTCGCGCCAGCATTTCACGGCCTCCTTGGGAGGAGGCCCACCTTTCCGCCGGGACCGCCGGGCCAGAAGGCTTCCCAGGTCGCGGAGAGCCAGGCCCAGGTTGTTGTACCACCAGCCCAGATATTGCCTCCTGTCCTTGTGCCGGGCGATCAGGTCCCGGAAGTGCTCCACGGCCAGCCGGAGGCTCTTTTCCGGGTCCAGGGCCGTGAGGGGGGCTCCCGATCCGGGCGAGAGGAAACCCCGGCTCCCCCCGAGGAGGGCCTTTCCGACGGCCTCCATGGCGGTGATGTAGGAGACGCCGAAGCGGTCTTTCTTGTCGAAGACCCCGGGCCAGGCCTTCCAGGCCCGGACCAGGGCTTTCCTGGCCTCCCGGAAGAGGCCTTTCTGGTAGAGGAGCCAGCCTTTCCCCACCAGGGCCATGGCAATGCTCTGGTTGGAGGAAGAGGTGAAGGCCGGTTTCAGGCGGGCCGCCTCCTTCCAGGCCCGGACGGCCTGGTCGTAGGCCTCCAGGGCCGCTTCGTCCTGGGCCTTTTCCCGGAGGGATTCGGCCAGGGCCGTCCGGGCCCGCCCGAGGTACCACCAGGCCACGGCGTTGCTGGGGTCTTCCCGCACCATGCGGGCCAGAAAGCCCACGGCCTCTTCCTGCCGTCCCAGCTGGATGAGCCGGTCCTGGAAGTACTTGTGGAGAGCCTCGTTTTTGGGGAGCCGGGCCAGGGCCCTCTGGAGGACCTGGATTTCCCGGGCTTGCAGGCCTTCCCAGGCGTAGGTGTTGGCCAGGTAGATCCAGGCCTGGGCGTCGTCGGGGTCCAGGTCCAGGCTTTTCTTAAGGAAATCCAGGGCCTTTCTGGCGGCCTCGCGGATGGCGGACTTGGAGCCCTTGTTGCGGACCAGCTCCGCCAGGATTCCGTTGGCCGCCTTTCCCGCTTCCAGGTAGGCCCGGGCCTTCTCCTTGGGGGTCTTCGCCAGGGCCGCGGCTTCCTGGGCCAGGGGAAGGGCCTCCTTGGGGCGGCCGTTCTTCAAAAGGATGCGGGCCAGAAGAATCCTGGGCCAGGCCTCCCGGCTTCCAAGAGAGATGGCCTTCTCCAGGGCCTGAGCGGCCTCGAAATATCCGCCCCCCAGGCCGGCGGCTTCCTGCCTCGTGGCGATTTCGTAACAAATCTTTCCTTTCAGGGCCCAGAGCCCCGGGTCTTCCCCCCGTTTCTTCAGGTCCTGGGTCACCCGCCTCAGGGCCTCTTCCAGGCGGCCTTGCTCCTGGAGGCGGAGGAGGGCGGCTTTTTCCGGGTCGGGCTTGGATTCCCGGGAAGCAGGCCCGGCGCAGGAAGGAAAGGGGAGAAAGAAGACCGGCAAGAGGAAAAGGAATCGAGCCGAGCGCATGAAGTCTCCTTGCAAGGTTTCCTGGAATCAGCTTCCCATGGTTTTCCTCTTCCCCCGCCCAGGCCCGGCAAAGGCCGTGCCGGGCAAGGGAAAGAAAGAGGATCATAAAGCAAGGGAGCCCACCGGGACAGGGCGGGCGGGGGG
>CAYQBW010000393.1:2429-3700 GCA_964415725.1 uncultured Planctomycetia bacterium | reverse complement strand
CTCCTTTTCCAGGTAGGGGGGCGGATCCAGTCGATCGGAGGAGTGGTGGACGTCCGGGGCGGGCCTTCCCTCAAGTCCCGGGATCTCTACACCACCGTGGAGATGACCAGCGCCAAGGGCGGCGATGGGTATTACAGGGCCGAGGCGGTCCTTTCTCCCTCTTCCGCTGTCTTCAACAAGGCCTACCCGGCGCCTACAAAGCAGAACGTGGGCCTTCTCACCGACCGGGACGCCGTGACGGGAGGGCGGTCTCTTTTCTATACCGTACCTTCCGGCGCGGTCCGGCTGAAAGGCTTCGTGGTCGAAGCCTGGGAGAACGGAAAGAAGGTGCTCTATTCGGACGATCCGGCCAAGGGAATCCCGCCCGTTTTCGGCAAGACCCCGGTGGCCTTCTTCCTCCAGGGCGGAACCTCGGCAAAACCTCCGGCCCCTTCCACCAGGTGGGTCGCCACGGCCAAGGACTTCAACGACATCCGGAACTGGTTCGATCCCAAGGTCCACCCCGCGGCCTTCCGCTGGACGATCCTCCTGGATACGTCCCGGCTTGCCGCGCCACGGAAATTGGTGGTAAAGAAGGTAAAAGTCTATTACGAATACTAAACGCGCCAAGGGCCCGGGCCTCCGGGCCGCCCCCGGGGCCCTCGGGCCTTGTTTCTCGTAAATCCCCCTTTCGAGGAAATCATTGCCCTTTTCAAGAAGGGCGCCGGGGCTTTGCTCGCCGTTCCCGGCACGGGTTTCATCCTTTGCGGGCGTCTTTCCTCAATTGGAGGAAAATACTTCCTGAAGGTGGTTAAAGGCGGCCGGTTGAGGCCGGAGGGTGGCTTTGATATTGTGTCGTCTCGACCTTCTGCCCGGAGGAAAGAACAAGGTGGGCGCATGCGAAGAATGAACCTCTTTCTATTTGCTGTGAAGAATCGCCGGTTTGTGGTGTTCGGAATCTTCTTCTTCTTAGGACTGGGCGGCGGAAATTTCATCCAGGCGGCGGACCGGGACGCGGCGGGGGAATTGGTGCGATCCGCCGGTTACCTCATGGAAGCCGAGGGTTACCTGGAGGAATCCCGGGTTTTCATTGCCATGCATAAAAGAAAAGAGGCGATCGAATCGTTAAAGGGGGCCTACACAGCCGTCTGGAAGGCGAGGCAAATCGTTTGCGGACTGGGCTGTTGCGTGAAACCGCCGAAGGGAATGGAAAAGTTTCCCGCCGACATGCCGTTGAAGATCAGGTGCGCCCTCGAAAATCCGAATTTTCTTTGGTTTTCCAGCCCGGGTGA